>NZ_JBZXTS010000013.1:0-37107 GCF_058895785.1 Staphylococcus sp. B1(2026) | reverse complement strand
TGAGAAGGCACCAACAAAAAGTTGAAACTATCAAACAAAATAGTATAGTTGTCTATCAATTAGAATTATATTACAATAAACAAGATAGAAATGGTAAGAAAGAAGGTGACTCATGAATTACAGACTTACAAAAGCAGTACCTTTATTACAACATTTTAAAAACTATGGATTTCAAGCATATTTTGTTGGTGGCTGTGTAAGAGATAGTTTATTAAATAGGCAATTTGAAGATATTGATATCATTACAGATGCATTACCACAACAAGTCAAACAAATATTTGACAAAACTATTGATACCGGAATAATACATGGAACAATTACTGTGAAATATCATCACGAATATTATGAAGTAACAACCTTTAGAACAGAAAATGGTTATCAAGATTTTCGTCGACCTGATGAAGTTACATTTGTTAATAATATTCATGAAGATTTGAAACGACGTGATTTTACAATTAATGCAATGGCCATGGATCAATCAGGAAATATTATTGATGATTTTAATGGTAACGAAGATCTAATTAATCGACGTATAATGACAGTGGGTAATGCTAAACATCGATTTAATGAAGATGCACTTCGTATGATGCGTGCTTATCGTTTTGCAAGTCAATTAGGATTTAAAGTAGATACATCGATACATCAAGCATGTCAAGAATTATCACATCAATTGAGCTTTATTGCAGTTGAACGAATTTGGATAGAATTAAAAAAAATACTAGACGGTGAATATTTACAACAAACTATGCCACAATTACTAGAAAGTGGTTTAATTAAACAATTGCCAGTCTTGTCAAATTTAACTACAAATCAACTATTATATATTAGTCAATTCAAAGTGAATACAATAATTTTTATGGCTTACTATTGTTATTTACATCCACAATCATCACAATTAAAAAAATTAAAACCTTCTAATAAAGAAGTCAAACTATATTATCAATATGCCAATTTGTTTCATCGTTTATCACAAGGTGAATGGTGGCAATGTTGTTATGATTATCAATCATTAGATGAAACAGTAATTCGTAAGTTAAATGATATATTACAATTAAATATCAATATAGAACAATGGTTAGATAATAGAAAACATTTAATCGTTAAAACACCTGATGATTTAGCACTATCAATGAAATTAATCATTAAACAAATGGCATGCACACCAGGTCCATGGATTAAAATTTTACAACAACAATTGATATATAATATTAATTGTGGGCAGTTAATTAATGATAAAAAAATAATACAGAGGTGGTTAAATGATAGATAATAAATTATCTTATAAGTTATTGTATTATTTACTACATCATCAAAATCAATTTGTGTCAGGGCAACAATTAGCCGACTATTTTGAAGTGAGTCGTACAGCTATTTGGAAAACAATAACCCAATTACAACAACATGGTTATCAGATTCAGTCTGTAAAATATAAAGGTTATTGTTTAACAATGCATTCAAATGAAATTATTAGTGCACCTTTGTTAACATATATGGCACAACAAGCTCATTTTTGTCACAATGTTTTTTATGAAGATGTCGTAGATTCTACGCAAATACAAGCTAAAAAATATTTAGCTGAACAATATGAAGATTTCGCAGTTATTGCCAATAGTCAAACAGCTGGATATGGACGTTTTCATAGACCGTGGCAATCAAATGCAGGTCAAGGACTTTGGATGACTGTAGTTAAAAAATCTACAGTGCCTTTTGCAAAATTAGGATGTTTTAATTTAGTTATGGCTTGTGGTATTCATAAAGCGTTAAGTAAATTTATAGATGAGCCTAAAAGATTAAAAATTAAATGGCCTAATGATATTTACTATGATAATTATAAAGTATGTGGTTTTTTATCTGAAGTGTTAATCAATGAAAATCAACAAATGATGATTATTTATGGCGTGGGCATTAATATATTGTCTGCACCAGTAATGGATAATATTTATCAAGCAGGTGCTTTGCAACAATTTTCACATCAATCTATTTCTTATATAGCAGTTATTAATGAACTATTTAAAAAATTGTCACAATCTTATCATGAGTTTAGTCAATATGATTTTTTAGAATTCAAAGAATATTGGACTGAACACAGTTTAGTATGGGATAGATGGTTGAAATATACTACATCTGAAGAAAGTTTTATAGGTAGAGCAACAATGTTAACAGATGAAGGTTATTTAATTGTTGTAGATAAACAAGGTAAAAAATATACATTAATGTCTGCAGATATTGACTTTTAAATGATATGAAAGAGAGCAAAATATGCTAGAACAAAGAATTTGCGTGGTTGATTTAGAAACAACGGGCAGTAATTATAAAACAGGTGATGAAATTATTGAAATAGGTATTACCTTTATAGAAAATTTGAAAATTGTTGAACAATATAATACATTAGTACGTCCAACTCAAGAAATACCAGCCTTCATTAAAGAATTAACAACAATTAGTAATGAAGAAGTTGTTGATGCACCAACTTTTCAGCAATTAGTACCACAATTGTTTGAAAAATTACAACGTTGTGTATTTGTTGCACATAATGTTAATTTTGATTTGAAATTTTTACAATTTTATTTTCAAAAATATAATTATCAATTAGAACCAATAGCAATTATTGATACTGTAGAATTAGCACGTATCATGTATCCAAAAGTATCATCTTATCAATTAGAAATACTGACTAAAGAATTAGGTATTAATTTATCTCAAGCACATCGAGCAGAAGCAGATGCATTAGCAACAGCACAATTATTGATACATGCCATTAATAAATTAAAAACTTTACCGAGAATAACGGTAAAAAAGCTGTATCAATTAAGTAAACTATTACCAAGTGATTTATCGTTATTATTGTTTGATATATTACAACAACATCAATTTGATACAATACAGCCATTATTCCATTATTATCAAGATATAGCGTATTATGTGGCACCTAAAAATCATCTAAATCAAAATTATCAAAAAGATAATTTATATGAACAATCACTTGAACAATTAAATTTAAATTATCGTCAAGTACAACAACAATTAATAGATATTTTAGAACAAAATTATCAACAAGGTAACTGTGCTTTTGTAGAAGCACCTACGGGTAGTGGTAAAACATTAGCATATTTGATTAATGCTTGTCAGTATTATCTACAACATCAACAACCTACTATTATTGCGACACATACATTACATTTACAAGAAGAAATTATTAATGTTGCGCAACAGCTTGTCACACAATTACAATTACCAATTCGCATAGCGTTGATCAAATCTGAAAAACATTATATTCAACTAAATTATGTAGTTTATATGTTAAATGATAAAGAAGCACAAACTTATGATATTCAATTATTCAGAATGAGATGTCTAGTATGGCTACTTGAAACGACAACAGGAGATCTATCAGAATTAGATTTAAAAGGGCAGGTCGCACAATATTTTTCTCAAATTATGCACTTATCACTTGTAGATAAAGCACCTTTTGATTATTATCAACAAGCATTGAATCAAGTAAATGAGGCTAATATAGTAATAACAAATCAATCTTATTTGACATATCATGAATTATATCAATTTAAAAATTATCATGTCATTATAGATGAAGCACATCATTTATTAGAAAGTGTTAATCAACGTCAAAATACACAAATATCATTAGCACAATTAATTTATCACAGAAGACAAATTGGAAAGTATATTGATGGTAAATTACTATATAAATATATAGAAGAAAACAGTGATTATCATTATGATACATTAATGATTGATAATTATATTCAATCTATGATTGATATTATGACATCATTATTTACATATATTTATGAAGAAATTGAAGATGATTTAATTGTATTAACGCCTGAAAATAGTACTTTAATTATTGACGATATTATTGTGTTAGATATTGTTTTATCAGAGTTAAGCCATTTGTTGCGTTTTAATAAGCAACCTTCAATGTTAGAGCAACAATTACAGTATCATTTTCAACAAATTTCAAATTTTTGTGATCAATTGAAAAAAACTTTAGTTGATCATCAAAAAGGTATCACGATATGGGCTGTCTTAAAACATCAATATCATTTAGATTCAATAGAAATTCATTGTCATTATGATTATAGTGCACAATTTATAGCACATCATTTTGTTGAACCTTATTTATCAACACAGTTTATTTCTAGTACTTTTCAAATCAATAATAATTTTGATTATTTTAAAAATAGTTTTGATTTACCTGATGCTAAAACTCACCAGTTAGCTACACCATTCGATTTAAAACAACAAGCAACAATTTTTATTAATGACACTATTATTGATGAATCGCAAGAAATACAATTCATTATTGAATATCTACTCACTTTTATTACTAAAACATCAAGTAAAGTCATGGTATTATTTACTTCTTATCAATTAATGAAACAAGTTGCTGACCAACTATCAGAATTAGAAATCTTATCAGAATATAGTCTGCTCGTGCAACATGAACGAGTCAATGCACATAAATTAATGACACAATTTAACCAAATGTCACAAGCGATTTTACTAGGCACTAATAAATTTTGGGAAGGTGTCAATTATCAAAGTGAGGCATTAAAATGTGTTATAATGACTAAACTACCTTTTCCTAATTATCATCAACAATTGCAATTATTGTCGGGAGAACATAAAAAAAATATTTTTCAATCATTTGTATTGCCTTCAGCAATTATTAAATTTAAACAAGGTATTGGACGATTAATTCGACAAGAAAGTGATTATGGACTTGTGGTGTGTTTAGATCATAGATTAACACATAAAAATTATGGTAAAGTCTTTACTAATAGTGTCTCAGATTATCATTTAATGTTAGGAAATATTGACTTGTTCAAAATGGCTATTGATGAACAATTACAAAAACAAAATAAGCATAGAAATTTCAAGTGAAATCAAGTAAAATAAATTTATATACTAGCATAAGTTAGGAGAATAATACAGCTATGAAATTAGCCGATAAAATGAATCAATTATTGCCTTCAGCCACTTTATCTTTAAATGCTAAAGCAATAGAACTAAAACAACAAGGTTTAGATATTATATCTTTAACAGTAGGTGAACCTGATTTTAATACTTCACCTAATATTATAGAAGCAGCTCGTCTAGCCGCATTAAACGGACAAACACGTTATACAGCTACTAGTGGTATTAAAGAATTAAAACAAGCAATTGTCATGAGAACAAAGATTGATCATGATTTAGATTATCAGTTAGATAATGTTTTTATAGGAAGTGGTGCTAAACATGTCTTATATACTTTATTAGCAACAATTTTAAATCCAACTGATGAAGTCATTATACCCTCACCTTATTGGGTGAGTTACCCTGAACAAGTTAAATTACTAGGTGGTGAACCTGTTATTTTAGAAACCACTGAACAAAGAAGTTTTAAAATAACACCTGAACAATTACGTCAAGCTATTACTTCGAAAACTAAAGCATTAATACTTTGTTCACCGAGTAATCCTACTGGTATGGTTTATAGTGTGCAAGAATTATTAGCTATTGCACAAGTTTGTGTAGAACATAATATTTTAATTATAGCAGATGAAATTTATGATAAATTAGTTTACAATGATACTGTAGCGGTAAGTATTGCAAGTTTATCTTCTGAAATTAAAGCGAATACCATTGTGATTAATGGTGTATCTAAAACATATGCAATGACAGGGTGGCGTATAGGTTATGCTTTAGGAAATGCTGATATTATTAAAACAATGAGTAATTATGTTGGACATAGTACGGGAAGTCCACAAACTATGTCACAATATGCGGCAATTGAGGCGTTAACAGGTGAACAAGAAACGGTTGAAACTATGCGTTTAGCATTTCAGGAAAGATTGAATTTAGCTTACGACGCTCTAACAAAAATTCCAGGTATTTCATGTATTAAACCACAAGGTGCATTTTATTTATTTTTTAATGCTAAAGAAGCTTACCAACAGTGTGGTTATGACAATGTCAGTGATTTTTGTGAAGCATTATTAGCTGAACAATATGTAGCAGTGGTGCCTGGTCCAGCATTTGGTGTTGAAGATTATATTCGTTTATCTTATGCCGCAGATCAAGCTATCATTTTAGAAGCAATTAATCGAATTAAAACATTTGTATTAAATAAAATAAATTAGAAATAGAGGAGCTTATTATGTTAAAAGTAACAATTAAACAAGCAGCACAACATTTTAACGAAACGGTAAAAATAGGTGCATGGATTGCTAATAAACGTTCGAGTGGTAAAATTGCTTTTTTACAATTACGAGATGGTACAGGTTTTATGCAAGCTGTTGTCGTTAAAGAGCAAGTGGGAGAAGAATTATTTAAAACTGCGAAATCATTAACGCAAGAAACATCTGTTTATATTACTGGTGTAGTTAAAGAAGAATCACGTTCAATGATTGGTTATGAATTAGAAGTAACAGCAATTGAAATAATTAGTGAATCACATGATTTTCCAATTACACCGAAACAACATGGTACAGAATTTTTAGCAGATAATCGTCATTTATGGATTCGTTCTCGTAAACAACATGCCACTTTAACAATTCGTAATGAAATTATTCGTGCAACTTATGAATTTTTTAATCAAGAAGGATTTACTAAAATTGACCCACCAATTTTAACAGCTTCATCACCAGAAGGTACAACTGAGTTATTCCATACTAAATATTTTGATGAAGATGCTTATTTATCGCAATCAGGTCAATTATATATGGAAGCGGCAGCGATGGCATTTGGTAAAGTATTTTCATTCGGCCCAACTTTTCGTGCTGAAAAATCTAAAACGCGTCGTCATTTAATTGAATTTTGGATGATTGAACCAGAAATGGCTTTTGTAGAACATGAAGAAAGTCTACAAATACAAGAACAGTATGTAACATATGTTGTAAAATCAGTTTTAGCTAATTGTAAAATCGAATTAGAAATGTTAGAGCGTGATACGACAAAATTAGCATTAATTGATGGAGACTTCCCACGTATCAAGTATAAAGATGCGATTGATTTCTTACATCAAGAAGGCTTTGATGATATTCAATATGGTGATGATTTTGGGGCACCTCATGAAACAGCTATTGCGAATCATTACGATAAACCAGTATTTATTACACACTGGCCAAAAGATTTAAAACCATTTTACATGAAACCTGACCCTGAAGATGCTTCAGTGGTATTATGTGCTGATTTAATTGCACCAGAAGGTTATGGTGAAATTATAGGTGGTTCAGAACGTATTAGTGATTATCAAGAAATGGCTGCTTCTATTGAAAAGTATGGTTTAGATTCAGATGCTTATGAATGGTATCTTCAATTACGACAATACGGTTCAGTACCACATTCTGGCTTTGGTTTAGGATTAGAGCGTACAGTCGCATGGTTATGTGGTTCACCACATGTACGTGAAACAATCCCATTCCCAAGATTATTAAATCGTTTATATCCATAATAAGCAAGCTAGGAATATCCTAGCTTGTTACTTTATCAAATAATAAATATAGTTCAATTAAGAGGAGGCATTATGGATAATCAATTACTGATGAATACAATGATAAATAATTATATATCACCTAGCATCACTATTTCTGATACATTATTGTTAAATTATTCTAAAATTAATATGACAGACACGGAATTAGTATTTTGGTTAAAATTAATGTATGTTTCACAATATGGTCAACAGCCATTAGACTTTAATATATGGTCTGACAAATTAAATATGACATTACTGACATTTTTAGATTTATTTAATATGATGCAAACTAAAGGATTTATTACAACAATTGAACAAACCACTCATCAAGGTATTGATACATTTATTGATTTTTCACCATTATTTAAAATGCTCTTACCCTTAGTTGCAGTACCTAAGCAACAACAAGATGAAAAACAACAAATGGCACAACTATTTACAGCAATAGAAAAAGAATTTGGACGTCCATTAAGTTCTCGTGATATTGAGATCATTAATAGCTGGCTAGATAAAGATAAACTGTCACCAGATTTAATTATGTATGCGTTAAAGGAAGCAGTAATCGCTAAAAAAGTATCAATTAAATATATTGATCGTATTTTATTAGATTGGTATAAAGCAGGGATTACTAATTATGATCAAATAGAAAATCATACACAAAAATATAGATCACAAAATATAAAAAAAATACCTCAACAAGAAGCCCCAGAAGTAGAGTTTATTGATTGGTTAAATGGAGAAGAATGATGTTAAGTAAAAAGAAAACATTGTGGTGTTTAGAACAAATGGATAAATTATTTCCACAAGCACATTGTGAATTAGTGCATGATAATCCTTTTGAATTAGTTATTGCAACATTATTATCAGCACAATGTACGGATGTTTTAGTTAATAGAGTAACAAAAGATTTATTTAAAAAATATAAAAAGCCAGAAGATTATTTACAGGTGACATTAGAAGAATTACAGAATGATATTAAATCTATAGGTTTATATAAAGGTAAAGCTAAAAACATTCAAGGCTTATGTCGTATTTTACTAGATAAATACGATGGACAAGTGCCACAAACAAGAGAGCAATTAGTAGAATTACCTGGTGTAGGTCGAAAAACTGCGAATGTCGTACTATCTGTTGCATTTAATATTCCAGCATTTGCTGTAGATACACATGTAGAACGTATTGCTAAACGCTTAACAATTTGTCGTAAAAAAGACAATGTCTTACAAGTAGAAGAAGCCTTAATGAATAAAATACCGAAAGAAAAGTGGTCAAAAGCACATCATCAGATGATATTCTTTGGGCGTTATCATTGTACCGCACGTAAACCTAAATGTGATAATTGTCCATTATTAATAGAGTGTAAAGAAGGACAACGTACATTATCTAAAGCTTAATGGACACTTTACATTAGCTAATAAAACGAATACAATAAAAGATATATTAAAAAAGGAGAATGTTTTATGTTAAGTCAAACATGGAAAGAAAATAAAACTGGAAAACAAGTCAAAGTTAAACATACGAAAGCTAAAAAATTTATTGTCAATAATGCTTTAACAGAAAATAAAATTTATGATGTAGTGAATGAAACCGAGGAATACATTTTTATTAAAGACAATTTTGATAAAATAGGTGGTTTCTATAAAGAATATTTTGAAGAAGTATAAGAGTGAAAATGAGTTCATTAAAAAGTGAACTCATTTTATATTATGATCATATAAGCATATGGAAGACGTTTTCCATATGCTTATTTTTATCGGTATAATTTAGGTTAGCTTTTATTAGATAAATTGGACTGAACTTAACTATCAAAAATGAAAGCGTTATATTAAAATGTAATTATAGGAGGAGCACAAATGAACGTTCAAAATAACTCTAACCTTAAAATATATGATTGGTCATACATGATGGCCTGGATGTATTGTTCTAAAAAACAATTATTAGATAAACTTGAAGCGATTAATTATACCGTAACACAATGTCAATTACCTTGTGTTGAGTGGAATGATGAGTTTATTATGTTACCAAAATCGATTGAAAAACGATGGTTTTATTTAACTAAAGGCATCTTACCTAATGAAATATGTTTTTCAGAAAATCAAAGAATAGCATTAATTTATTTATTATGTTTTGCAGAATTTGAAGAAACTAGTGTTTATCTTTTTCAAAAAATAACTTTAGTGAGTAAAAATACAACATTAAATGATATTAAATTATTACGAGCAGATCTCATTAAGGATACTATTGAATTAAAATATAGTAGAAAGTTAGGTTTTAAATTATTTGGTGATGAAATTTCATTAAGAAAACGTGCATATCAATATATTACACAATTAGCACAACAAAAAATAACTTATGCAACAATTATGCAGTATTATGCTCAATTTTATCCCAAATTTGTTTTTCAAATACCTAGTTACTTACAATCACTATTTGAACAAAAAGATATAGCTATTGTATTAAATAGATTTGAAAATAGTTTACCTATGTTATTATATCAATTTGAAAGAAGTTATCATCATCGTGTAATTTTATCTGAATCAGAAATACCGATTATAGAACATTTAGCAAGCTATCCATTAGCAAAACGATTTATTCAACATTTTAATCAATATAAACAATTGGATAAAATTGAAATATATTATTTTGCAATTATATTTAATACATTTTTTGAAGGTACTTTAAAAGATAAACCATTAGATTTTTTGGTGATATGTAGCGAACGTATGATATTAAATTTTGAACGTGTGGCATTGGTTCATATAAAAGATAAAGAATCATTGTTAAACAAATTATATAACCATTTAGTGCCGACATATTTTCGTTTGAAATATGATTTGTATTTAGAAAATGAATTTGTAAATGAAATTATGCGACAATATCATGATGTATTTGAATTAACTAAACAAGCAATATTACCATTACAACAATTATTACCTAATAAATTGATTAGTGATGATGAGATTGCCTATATTTCAGTACTTTTTGGTGGCGAATTAGAAATGCAAAAAAATCAACAAGCAAAACATTATCGTGCTGTTGTTGCTTGTCCTAATGGTATTAGTTCCTCATTAATTTTATTATCTGAATTAAAGAAAATGTTTCCAACTATTACTTTTTTAGGGACGTATCCCATTGAAAAAATTAATACTTTAGATGAGTCAATCATTATTTTTACAACATTTCCATTGAAAAGTAATCATCATATGTTCCTGTGTAAAGCTATTATGACTGCAAAAGAAAAAGCACTATTAATTGCTAATGTTAACAGACAATTGTATTTAACAACACATATCTTACCAACATGTGATGAGATAGTTAATGAGATTTTACCATTAATTACTTTTAAGAAAGGTGTGACTAAAGAAAAGATTATTAATAAATTAACTAGAAAATTTTATAAAAATAGTATATTTGAGGAGGATTTTAAACCGATGTTAGCAGATTTATTGACAGCAGAAATGATTCGATTTTCTGATGAAAAGTTAACATGGCAACAAGCAATTAGTAAAGTTGCTGAACCATTGCTACAATCAGAAAAAATCAATGAACATTACATTGATGCGATGATAGCAAAAGTCGAAGAATTAGGTGCTTTTATTAAATTAGCACCAGGATTTGCTTTACCTCATGCACGTCCAGAAGATGGCGTTAACGCATTAGGCATGAGTCTATTAAAGTTAGAGCATCCAGTGTATTTATTAGATGATCCTAAGCATGAAGTGAATTTACTTATTTGCTTAGCAGCAATTGATAACGAAGCACATTTAAGAGCTTTACGTGTTTTAACAAAATTATTAATAGATAAAGCAAGTTTTAATCAATTATTATCTAGTAATAGTAAAGAACAAATTTTAAAGATTATTCAACAAGCACAATAATTAATAAGAAAAGAGGACAATATAATGAAAATTGCAGCAGTTTGTGGTTCAGGATTAGGTAGTAGTTTTATGGTAGAAATGAATATTAAGACGGTTTTATCTAATTTAGGTATACCAGAAGGAACAATAGAAGTCACACATTCAGATGTAGGAAGTGCAGATCAATATTTAGCAGATGTATTTTTTGTAGGTACTGATCTAGCGGATAGTTTAAATCACTTAGGTGATGTACGTGTATTAGATAGTATTATTGATATAGATGAATTAACAGAAAAAGTTGAATCATTATTAGTAGAAAAAGGATTTTTATAAAAGATTAAGGAGAATATTATGAATGGATTATTAAAAATTTTAATTGATATTGCTAGTACACCAGCGATTTTAGTTGCATTAATTGCAGTGTTAGGTTTACTTTTACAAAAAAAGGGTATTTCAGATATTATGAAAGGTGGTATTAAAACTTTTGTAGGTTTTCTAGTTGTAACAGGTGGTGCAGAAATTGTTGTTTCTTCTCTAGATCCTTTTGGCAAAATGTTTCAACAAGGATTTCATGTAGTAGGTGTTGTTCCTAATAATGAAGCAATTGTAGCCATTGCATTAGAAAAATTTGGTACATACACCGCTTTAATTATGCTTGTAGGTATGATGTTTAATATTTTATTTGCTAGAGTAACACGTTTTAAATATATTTATTTAACAGGTCATGCAACATTATATATGTCATGTATGATTGCAGTTATTTTACAAGTGGCAGGATTAAATAGCTTATTATTAATTTTATTTGGTGGTATAACTTTAGGTCTTGCTAATACAATTTTTCCAGCTATTTTACAAAAATATACACAACTAGTCACTAAAAATAATAACGTAGCGATGGCTCATACAGGTAATTTTGGTTATATGATTTCTGCGATGATTGGACAAGTTGTTAGAAGTAAGGGTCATGTTAAATCTACAGAAGATATTCAATTTCCTAAAGGATTAGCTTTTTTACGTGATTCAACAATATCTATCACCATCACTATGAGTATCGTTTATGTGATTGTTGCTTTATTTGCAGGGAGTGATTATATTACTAAAGAATTATCAGGTGGGACAAATTCAATTATTTATGTTATAAAACAAGCGGGAAGTTTTGCAGCAGGTGTCTTTGTTATTTTAGCAGGTGTGCGTTTAATTCTGGCAGAAATTGTGCCGGCATTTAAAGGGATTTCTGAAAGATTAGTACCTAATGCTAAACCAGCATTAGATTGTCCTATTGTTTTTCCATATGCACCTAATGCAGTGTTAATTGGATTTTTTAGTTCTTTCGTAGGTGGTATCGTTTCATTATTATTAATGGTTATTTTAAAAACACCGATTGTTTTACCAGGTGTTGTACCACACTTTTTCTGTGGTGCTACGAGTGGTGTATATGGTAATGCAACAGGCGGTATTCGTGGTGCAGTAATTGGTTCATTTGTGCAAGGTGTGATTATTAGTTTTATGCCAATTTTCTTAATGCCAATTATGGGAGATTTAGGATTTGCAGGATCAACTTTTTCAGATACAGATTATGGTGTTGTAGGAATTTTATTAGGTAGTTTAGCTAATCATGGTGGTAAAATTGTTGTTATTAGTGGTATTATCGCTGCCATTATAGGTTTATTTGTTATAAGCAAATTAATGATGTATAAAAGTAAAGTTAAGGCTTAGGTGTGAAATTATGAAAGAATTAAATCAATTACGTACACAGATTCGTTTGAATTTATTGAAAACATTTCAAACAATTGGTTATGGTCATATCGGTGGCTCATTATCTATAGTTGATTTATTAACAGTATTATATGGTAAAGTCATGAATGTAAACGCACAACAACCACAATGGTATGAACGTGATCGTTTAGTATTATCTAAAGGACATGCTGGTCCAGCACTTTATGCAACTTTAGCTCAATTAAATTATTTTCCAAAATCATGGTTAACAACATTAAATGAGGGAGGGACTTTATTACCAAGTCATCCTGATCGTAATAAAACACCTGGTGTAGATGCAACAACTGGCTCATTAGGTCAAGGTATTTCAATTGCTGCCGGTATGTCATTAGGATTCCGTAAACAACAATTACCTATTTATACTTATGTTATTGTAGGTGATGGTGAATTAAATGAAGGACAATGTTGGGAAGCATTTCAATTTATTGCACATCATCAATTAAATCGATGTATTGTAATTATAGATGATAATAAAAAGCAATTAGATGGTTTAACACAGTGTATTTTAAATCCTTATAATCTTCAACAAAAAATGGAAGCCTTTGGTTTTTATACATTAAAAGTTAAAGGATCAGATATGTTAGCTATTAATAATGCGATTGATGAACTTAAACAACAGTCTACAGCAGTATGTTTAATTTTAGACACTACTAAAGGTCAAGGTATTCCATATTTTGAACATTTAGAAAATAATCATTCAGTTAAATTCGATAATGATGAGTTGAAATATGAACTGTCAAAAGCCATTGAACAATTAGAACAGGAGTTAATAACATATGAATGATTTAGTAGTAGACAGACAAAAATTAGGTTTAGAATTACGTGCAGTTGTTGTCAATACTTTAAAAGATATGATGACAACAGATGAACGGATTATTGCATTGGAAGCAGATTTAGGTGCAGCAAGTAGTTTTAATCAATTTAATAGTCATCAATGTGTTAATGTAGGTATTGCAGAAGCCAATATGATTGGTGTGGCCAGTGGTTTATCATTAGCAGGATTTATTCCCTATACGCATAGTTTTGCACCATTCACTACACGTAGAGTTTTTGATCAATTATTTGTTTCTTGTGGTTATCAGGATATTCACATTAATTTATTTGGTTCTGATCCAGGATTTAATGTTGCAATTAATGGCGGGACACATTGTTCATTTGAAGATATAGCTTTAATACGCATGATACCACAATCAGTTATTTGTGATGCAGCTGATGAAGTGCAATTGACATATATTTTACAAGCTTTTGCTGAACGTAAAGGTGTCAATTATGTAAGAGCAACACGTAAACCAGTGCGACAAGTATATAAACCAAATACATTATTTAATATAGGACAAGGTAAAGTTTTGAAAGAAGGAACAAAAATTACTTTAATTACTTGTGGTCAATTAGTAAGTGATGTGTTAGATATTGCTGAACAATTAGAAACACAAGGAATTGACGTTACAGTTGTAGATATGTTTACAATCAAACCAATTGATAAACAATTAGTCTTACAATTAGCAAAAATTTCAGATCAAATGATCACAATTGAAAATCATAGTATTTACGGTGGTTTAGGTAGTAGTGTTGCTGAAATAATTTCAGAATCATCATACTGTACGCAATTAACAAGAATAGGTATTAATGAGCAATTTGGACAAGTAGGATCAGTTAAATATCTTCAAAAATATTTTAAATTAGATAGTGAGCAATTATTATCACAAATTTTAGATATTATCAAAAAGAATGAATAATGGCTAAGCCATTATTCATTCTTTTTATCATTTAAGTAATTATTAAATTTATCAGATAATGTCGCATCTGCTGGTACAGTTGTGTTTTCGATAATAATCGTTGTGCCATCATCTGTCTTAGTAGTTGTCGTAGTTTCTACAGTTGTAGTTTCTATAGAAGTTGTTGTCTCTTCTTTTTTAGTTGATAGTGGTTCTTTCTTTATTGTTTCTTCTCTAGGTGCAATAAATTCTTCTCTTTTTGGTTCTGGAATAACGGGTTTAAGTAGTGAATGATTTTCACTGGCAACTTGTTCAAATGATTTTCCTGTTGTAAAATCATCTGTCTCTGTATTTCTATTAGATGTCATATAATAACCGTATTTAAGATAAACATCATCAGGTACAGTAAAATCATCATTACCTAATTGATTTGAAAGTTGTTTCATTGTTAAAGCAAATAATTTTTGTGTTAATTCTGTATCAGGATGCCATAACACTTTATAATTAGCATCAATTTGATCAAAACCTTGCCAAACTGCAATTGTAATATTGGGTGAATAACCAATAAACCAAGAATCTTTAGCAGCATTGTTAACATCCCAACCAAAATTTAAAGCAACATTATCATCCATTGTTGTAGTACCAGATTTACCAGCAATATTCAAACCAGGAATAGCGGCATAAGGTGCTGTACCATCAGCATCCATAACATGTTTTAATACAGATGTCATAATAAAAGCTGTTGAAGGTAACATCACTTGTTCATTTTCAGGTTCGTTATTTAAAATTTGTTGTTCTTGTGCATCTAAAATACGTCTAATAGTTAAAGGTTTATTATACTGACCTTTATTACCAAATGCTGCATATGCTGCAGCCATTTGTGTTGTTGAATAATTGTCAGTAGAACCACCAATAGCACTAGTTACACCTGGATCAGTCATATGAATACCTAGTTTGTCAGCAAATAATGAAGCACGGTCAAATCCTAGAGTATCAAATGTACGGACAGCAGGGACATTGAATGATGATTTGACAGCCGTTTGCATCGTGACAGAATAACGATTAATACGATCCCAGTTTTGAATAAAGATATCTGTGCCAGCAATACGATAAGGTTGGTCAGAAATTATTGTAGAACCATTGTATTGTAAGTATTCTATAGCAGGTGCATAATCAACAATCGGTTTAATTGATGAACCAGGTTGTTGTTTTGTTGAATAGGCATAATTTAATTCTGAAAACTTATAATTACGTCCACCACCTAGAGCAATAATACGGCCAGTTTTAGTATCAATAACTGTCATAGCAGCTTGACTTTCATCTTTGAAGCCAGCGTAATTGTCATCTAAAGCTGTTTGTACATAAATTTGTGCTTCTGGGTTTAAATTAGTATAAATTTTCCATCCTTGATTAAAAGGATCATTCGTTAATTTTTTAATAGCATCATAACTATTTAATTCTTTAATCATAGCATCTAAATAAGCTGAATATTTTGGATTGAAAATACCTAATGTTTGTCGGTTATCTTTATCACGTTGTACTAATCCGTCATCAATTTTAGTTTCAGTAGCTTCTTGATACTGTTGTTCTGTAATTTTATGATTATTTAACATAGTAAATAATACTGTATCACGACGTTTCTTAGCTTCTTCAGGATAATCATAAGGATTATATTTATTAGGTGACTGTGGAATACCGGCTAACATAGCAGCTTGTGGTAATGTTAATTCATCAAGCGGTTTATCAAAATAATATTTAGCTGCTGCTTTAACACCATACTGATTATCAGAATAATAAATTTTATTCATATATACTTCAAAAATATAATTTTTCGAATAAGTTTGTTCTAATTTATAAGCAAGATAAGCCTCTTGTGCTTTTCTTTTTAATGTTTTTTCACTAGTTAATGAAGACATTTTGATGACTTGTTGTGTAATTGTACTTGCACCTTGAGAACCAAAACCATTTCTCATATTAGCAACGACTGCTGAAGCTAATCGAATAGGATCAATTCCATTATGCTCATAAAATCGATTATCTTCTACAGATAATACAGCATTTCTCATTAAATCTGGAATATCTTCAAAATCAACATATTCTCGATCTTCTGTACCTAGTGTAGTAATTAAATTGTCATTAGCATCATAAATTTCTGTGGCTAAAGTTACAGTTAAATCTTTTTCATTTAATTCGGGTGTATCTTTAACGTAATAAGCAAATAATGCACCGCCTGCAATAATACCTATTAATATAAAGGTAAACAATGTAACTAATATAATTTTTAAAAATTTCCACAAACGTCTTTTCTTTGATGTTCTCATAGTTACTCCTTAAAATACATGTCATCTATAATATTAAGGTAATCAAGTCGAGGTGCATAACCAGTCGAAACAAGATGACCTATTTGTTGACACTCTTGATAGGTAATAGATTTTTTAATTTGTTCAATATATCTCTTCCAAAATGGAAGAAAATCTTGATAAAATATAATATAACTTTCATTATACATTGCAAAATGTAAAAACAAAAAGGCAATGCCTTGTTGCTCTGTTACGGCATGCATATGTTCAATTTGGTGGACGTGAATATTATCTAAATTGTACGCAGTTTTATTATTAGTTGCTTTCGCTTCAAAATCAATGTATTTACCACGATAGACACCATTGTAATCTGTTGTAGAAGCATGACGATAATAAGCTTCTGTAATTTTGGCTGCACTTCGTTTAGGGTAATCTACTTTAACGACTTGAATCGGTGTTGGTTTTTTATGAATAACTGCACGTTGTTGTTTTAAATAATATTGATTGGTTGAATTAATATCACTTTCAAAATGCATCCCACGCTTCCCATAATTAATTGGCTTCGTTTTGTGATGATGATTGGTTAAACTTGAACGTTTGCCATTAGGATAATTAATTGTCATTGTTTAATCCTTTCGCAAAATAATGTGTTATACAAATATATTATACTTTATTAATTAACAAACGAGAAGTATTTTTATTTATCATCAATATTTATTTGTGATAAAATGATATAAGAATAAATAAAAGAGGTAAACCATGTCAAGATTATATATGACAGGCTATAAAAGTTATGAACTCGGTATTTTTGAAGCTAAAAGTATAAAATTAATGTATTTAAAAAAATATCTAAGGTATCAATTAGTACAATGGATAGAGAATGGGATAGAATGGTTCGTAACGGGTGGACAAAACGGAATAGAATTATGGTGTGCAGAACAAATCATATTATTAAAAAAAGAATATCCTCATATTAAATTAGCTGTGATGCCACCATTTAATAACCAAGAAACACGTTATAATGAATTCGATCAAATTCTATATAGTAAAGTGACAGCATTAGCTGACTATTATCAACCTTTATATAAAGGTGAGTATGAACATCCACGTCAATTTATTTTTAGAGATCAATTTATGTTAAGCCATACAGATAGTTGTTTATTAATTTATGATGAAGAGAGTGAAGGCTCTCCAAAATATTTTTATAATAAAGTAAAAGAACATCAAGAAAAAACTGACTATCAATTGCAACAAATTACTTTTTATGATATCAGTGATTATATACAAAATTTAATAGAAGAAGAACAATTTTTACAGTAGGAGGTTACAATGAATAAATTAATTTTATCAGCCAAAGAAATATACGAGAAAGATTTTCCGACAACAAAGCATGGTTATGATATACAAGCAGTGAATGATTATTTAGATAATATTATTAAAGACTATGTTCAAATGAAGACTATATTAGAAGATTATAAAATATTACAAAAAGTAGTAGCAGAACAGAAGCAACAAATCATTAAATTGAACCAACAAGTAGCGGAAACATATCATAAAACACAAGTGATACCAACAAATAAAGTAACTAAAGCACAGCCCATAGCTAATGCAACTAATTTAGATTTATTAAAAAGAGTGGCCAATTTAGAAGCAGCAGTTTTCGGTAATAAAAATAATAAGCTAGACAGTTAGTCTAATATTAAGTATAATTATTTATGATTTATCTTGGGTAATCGCGGTCTGAATAAGGCTGAGGAAAGTCCATGCTCGCACAAGCTGAGATGTTTGTAGTGATCGTGCTAATTTAAAAAATAAGGTTAGGGACATGTTAACATGTTACGGCAGATAGAATAATCTAAGTCATTTGATATGATTATTCATGTCTTGAAAGTGCCACAGTGACGGAGCTCATGAAGAAATGATTGAGGTGGAACGCGGTAAACCCCACGAGCGAGCAATTCAAATTTGGTAGAAGCACTTACTTAGAGGAAATGAACAAATAAGTAGGAGTTAGCATAAGCTAGCTAGATAGATGATTACCATCAAATGTGTGAGAGTTTCTGGTGCTCGTTAGCAATACAGATGATACAAAACATGGCTTACAAAGATAAATTGTCACCAGAATTTATATTAATAATGAGTTGAGTGACCAGAGTGTCACTTTTTTTATACGGAAGAATGAGGAGAAACAATGAAAATTAATTTAGTTGCAACAGCACCAATGGGATTAGAAGCATTAGTAGCTAAAGAAATACAAGCTTTAGGTTATGAAACAACTGTAGATAATGGTCGTATCTACTTCGAAGGTGATGAATTAGCTATTGTAAGAACAAATATGTGGGTAAGAACAGCTGATCGTATTAAAATTGTTGTTGGAAAATTTAAAGCTGTTACATTTGAAGAGCTTTTTAGTCAAACAAAGGCTTTACCTTGGGAACAGTATTTAGATGCCAATTCTATTTTTCCAGTAGCAGGACGTAGCCATAAGTCAACACTTTTTAGTGTGCCTGATTGTCAAGCTATTGTGAAAAAGGCAATTGTTGAACGTTTAAAAGAAGCGTATCAATTAGGTGGTTGGATCGACGAAAATGGTGCAAGATCACGTATTGAAGTCATTTTATTAAAAGACGAAGCCATGTTATTATTAGATACTTCTGGTGACGCATTACATAAACGTGGTTATCGTGCGGAACAAGGTGCAGCACCTTTAAAAGAAACGATGGCAGCAGCTTTAATTTTATTAAGTAATTGGAAAGGGGAAGTGCCGTTAATTGATCCAGTATGTGGTTCAGGTACTTTAGCCATTGAAGCGGCAATGATTGCGCAAAATATTGCACCAGGATTTAATCGTGATTTTGACGCTGAAAACTGGTCATGGATCTCACCAGATTTATGGGAAAAAGAACGTCAATATTGTGAAGAAGTTGCTGATTATGATAAACAGTTAGAAATTTACGCTTCTGATATTGATCCGAAAATGGTAGAAATAGCACAAAAAAATGCAACAGAAGTTGGTTTTGGAGAAGTCATTCATTTTAAACAAATGAATGTATTAGATTTAACTTTACATACACCTAAAGGCGCTATTGTAGCTAATCCACCATATGGTGAACGTTTAGGTGAACGTGAAGAAGTTGAAACTATGTATCAACATTTAGGTGAGTTAATTAAAGAAAGTCCACAATGGTCAATGTATATTTTAACTTCGTATAAACAATTTGAACATTTAATTGGGAAAAAAGCCACAAAACGTCGTAAATTGTATAACGGAGCTATAGAATGTCAATACTATCAATACTGGGGAGAAAGGTAGTTTTTTATTAGCGTCATATATACAATAAAATATTGAGAGTTAACATTGTAAAATATGATGTTAACTCTTTTTTATATTAAAATACAAACCTAAGAAAGTAATAATTATTTTTTAAAATAATTATAAAAAGTAATTAATATTTTATAATTATTAGTTGAAGGGCATTTCTAAGTGTGGTAATATATATGTGTAAAAAGAATTCAAAAGGAGTTTATATAATGGCAGGTCAAATTAGAGTATCACCAGAAGTATTACAATCAAGAGCAACAGAATACGGTAGAGCTTCAAATGATGTACAAGCAATTTTATCAAACTTAACACGTTTACAAGACACATTACGTGGAGAATGGGAAGGTCAGGCTTTCCAAGGTTTTGATAATCAATTTAATGAATTAAAACCTAAAGTGCAACAATTTGCAGAATTACTACAACAAATTAATACACAATTAGACAAGACTGCTCAAGCAATGGAGCAACACGATCAAGATTTATCTCGTAATTTTGGTTTAAATTAATCGTTAAAATTGAGTGAGAAAATGAGTTGATTTTCATTAGAAGATTGATTTTTTCTCACTCTTATTTTGAACTAAGGAGTTAATAAATGAATAAAAGACGACTATTAATATTTTCTGCGGTTTTATTATTTTTAACAGCAGTAATCACATTTTTTGGTGTGATTAAACCTACCCCAATCACCCCAACTAAACAAGAAAAAATTGTCACTTCAGATGATTTAAAGATAGCTATTGTTAATGAAGATAGGGGGATTTTATATAATGACGAGCAAGTAAATATTGCTAATGTTATTGCTAAATCATTTATTGATAAGCATGTCTATCAAACGGAAATGGTTTCGCGTTCAATAGCTGAAAAAGGTTTAGAAAAAGGTAACTATCAATTAATGATTGTTTTACCTAGTAAATTTTCTGAGTTAGCTTTAGGTATTGAAGAAGTGAATCCAGAAAAAGCTGTTTTTCAATATAAAATAAGAACAGATAAACAATTATTATTAAAACAAGCTGAGCAAGCCGTAGCAGATTTAAAAACAGATTTTAACAAAGATATTATTCGTATTTATTTTTCTAGTATTGTAGGTAATCTGCAAAATGCACAGGCTAAAGTGGCCGAAGTTGTTGATAATGAACACCATACATTAAATAGTTATCAAAGCACTTTAATGCAACCCGTATCAGGTTTTTCACAACAATTTGGTCAAATAGGTCAATCATCTCATAATATTTTAGATCTTATGTCAGGTTTTAATAAAGATGTTAATAATACTCAGGAAGCATTTACTTCTATTGTCAGTGTAGACAAAAGTTATGATAAAGCTATAGATGATGTTAGAAACGGTCAAGAATTATGGCAAAAATCAATTATTGATAAAGAAACACAATTAATGAAATATGATGAAAGTCTCTCACAATTATCAGTTGATAATCAATTAAAGTCTTTAGTAGATAATCAAAATCTTATAAGCACACAATTTTCTAATCCCGAAATTTGGCAAAATACAATAGAGAAAACACACACATTAAATACGAATATAGAAACAATTATTAATCGTTTTTCAGAAATAAACACGAATATAGATACAGTCACAAAATCTTATGAAGAGCGTCTAGTTGAAGCAGTACGTACATCGTTACAAAATCAAAACTTGTCAGAAGATACGATTAATACCGAAACATTAAATTATATTGCAGAAGATTTGAAACAGTCAATGTTATCAAAAGTTAATACAGCAATAAATGGTCTAGCAATTTATAATAATGACACAATTAATCGTATGCATATTTCAGATGCAGATAAACAATACTTATTAAATATTAATGCGTTTATTAATTGGTATACTACGCAATATCACCAACAAGTTAATTTTTCTAATATTAAAGAGAAAAGTTATCAAGATGAGCATTTTGATAAAGTAAAAGCTTTTATCAATCAAAATTTATTAGAAAATAGAACTATCACTTTACAAATTGATGAGGGAACGCCTAAAGTGGTTGAGCTAGTAACGGATAGTAATTATGTTTTTCAATCAGCTTCTGTTAACGGTGTTGCCATACCTATTGCAGGTAATAGCGCTATATTAGAAACAACCTTACCAAAAGGTAATATTGTTGTAGATTATACATTGAAAGCAGTTGCACCTGATGAAGTAAATATACTGTCACCAATATTAACAAAAGCCGTCGTTAAGACAGTTGAAAATGTTGATGTTGCTAAAGAGCAAACAGTGGTCGAAACGAAGATTGTGGACACTCCAACATCAAAAGCACCTGATGAAGTATTGCCAGAAAATATTTCTAAAGAAGAAAAAGAAATAGTTAAAACACCAGAAGAAACAACGACAGAGAAAAAAATTACAGCAACTGAAAACCATGAAATTATTCGTCAATATAGTGAAGCACAAGCTATTTTACCTTATGAAAATTATAATGCAATATATGAAAGTCAAGCGGTTATTGATGATTTACAAAAATATGGAGAATTAGCTGGTGTTATTAATACTATTTTTGATATTGATATCAGTCAAGCAAATGATTTTCAAATTGCTTCAACAGCTTTAATTAATAAAGCTAATTTAAATAATTTAGAAGATATTATTGTTAAAATTGTGACGAATACTTCGATGGATGAATTAAAACAAGCTTTAACAATTAATGATGAACAAATTAAGGCATTATCAGATAGTAAATTACAGTCAGAAGAATTAGAAAAATCAATTGGAGAATTGCAATTATCTACTACTGACTTAGTGAAACAATTAGATACACTAGTTACGGACACGACAGCAATTAATAAAGTATTGATAGATAAACCAAAATTAGAGATGACTGAAAAACAAGAAAATAATGATTTAGTTAGTGTTAGTTTAGATATGAATAATGATTTACAAAAACTGATGACAGCAAGTCAATCATTATTAAATAGTACAAAGTCAAATCAATCAACATCAGACACTGTTAAATCTTCTTTAGAAAATTTAAATGATACAGTTAAAGGATTAGAAGACAGTGGTACTGGATTATCAGGGAAAATCGAAGAATTAAAAATTACAATGGATAAAGATTATGGTAATAATGAAGAGTTTTTAAAAGCATTCTCTAATGTCTTAACAAATACTAAAATAGGTAATGCTAAAAATCAAAGTGTTTATAATTATTTATCTAATCCAGTAGATGGTACAAGTATTGATAAACTATTAATTGATAATAATGTTAAACCAGTATTAACAAGACAAGATACACGTTCGACAGTGATGATTATTGTTATTAGTTATTTAATGAGTTTAGTCTTAGCACATTTATTACAATATGTTAATAAAATGAATCGACTGACTGAACGTATGAACTGGCGTAATATGATTATACCGATAACGATGTTAATGATGATGTCACTATTAACAGCATTAGTTATAGCTAATATTGTCGGCTATAAATTAGCAATGACTAACGATCAATTAATTTTATTTAATGTGATTATGCTATTTATCGTACTTTTATTTACAACGATTAATAATTGGCTATTTATCAAAGCAAGAAGTGTAAGTTTATTAATCAGTATTACAATATTATTACTTTACATTATTACGACATCTCATTTATTTGATGTTCAATATAATGAAAAACAGTCAATATTAAACTATTTATCACCATTAAACTATTTAGATAAATTAATAACGAGTTTTATTAATCATCAAGATGGTTGGGGATTATCATTTACTATCATTGTCATCTTATCATTAATTATGTTAGTGACGAACATGTTTATATATAGAAAAGCACAATAATTTTGAAAGGAAAGAGATAAATTTACATAAGTTAATTTTGTCTTTTTCCTTTTTATTATATTTATGAGGAGTAGCTATGATAAAACATAAATCATTTATCACAGTAATTATTTTAATCATAGTTTGTAGCATACCTAGCTATGCACAAGATGGTAGTTTGAAAATAGATTTAGATATTAGTACAAATGAAGAACAACATGAGACGACTTATATTGAACAACAAGATGATTTAATGAAATTATTTTATCCAAGTATAACTGATAAAATTAGTCGTCATCAGCAGCAACAAAAAACACAACAACAATCATTTATTAAAAATATTTTTTTGCAGCAACCACATCATTCAAATAAAAAAGATATCGAACAATTATTTATTAATACAAAAATATCTCGTAATACTGAACAAATAGGGATTGTTTTAAAAGAACAGCCAATTATGATTACTTGGAAAGATATGTTTCTATTAATATTAGGATTTAGCATAATGATTTTATCCATCATTAAAATTTTAAAAAGAAAGAAGATGAATAATTAATGACACCTTACATTAATATTAGTCTAGATTTAACTATTTGCCAGCGAGGTATTATTGATTTGAGAGTACCTAAAGTGTTAACGATTAAAGAATTATTAATGATTGTCAATGATGCGTATCATTTACAACTAACCTTAGATTATCCACATATACGTGTTGCACATAGTGGTAAAATTTTGACCAGTTTAAAAAGATTAGATGAAGATAAGACAATTAGTCACGGCACTTTATTAATTGTTGCATCACTATAATAGAAAGGAATTTTATGGAAATTTATAAAACTCAATTAATAACAGAACGTATTAAAGGTAATAAAGCAATGGCATTAACTTTATTGCAAGCACCACATTATTTATTTTTACCAATTAATTTAGAACAACAAGAAGATATAGTAGAATTGATGAGTTTAAAAGGACAAACTCAAAGTTATGAAATCATTTATCAATTAGAATTAGAAAATAAGTTACGTTATTTATTGAATATAGGTGACATTTATCAATCATTACATAAAACGGCTTATACGTATCAATTAGTTCCAACAAATATCGTGTTTGATCATAATGGTTTACCAAAATTAATTCATCGTGGCATCATTGATCAAATTGAACCTTATGAAACAATTACCGAAGAACACTTTCTTTATCATTACAAAGCTATGATTGTATCTACTATAGATGTTAAAACAAAGTATGATGCTTTAATTGAAGGGAAGTTAATTTTTTACAAGGGAAATTTATTTTGTGAAACGATTATTCAAGCAAATACAATTGCAGAAGTCATGGCATTACTTTCAGAGCAATATACTAAAGAGCGAGATAATAATGTTGAAAATTACATGAGAGTTGCACGTCATATGTTATCGAAATTAAAAATAGCAACAATCATTAGTAGTAGCTTAGCTATCTTTTTATTAGCTATTTTAGCTTATATTTTAATTTTTACGTTGCCACATAATAATACAATAGCCGATATTCGTTTAGCTTTTACACAGCAAGATTATTCTAAAGTAGTGACGCACAGTCAAAATATTAATAGTCGTCAGTTAAGTCAAGAAGATAAATATCTAGTAGCTTATGCAACGATTATGACAGAACCTTTGACAGAAAAGCAAAAAGAAGTTTTAAGTCAAATATCTATACAATCAAATGAAGATTATTTACGTTACTGGGTATTAATTGGTCAAAATCATATTGATGAAGCGATGGATATTGCGAGTTATTTAGATGACCCACAATTATTAATTTATAGTATTACTAAAAAAATAGATGAGTTACAAAGAAACCCAGATTTAACATCAGAAAAACGTACAGAAATGATTAATAATTATAAAAACAAATTAGAAGAATTGAAAAAACAATATTTAACAACAGAAGAAGTGACAACAATACCACAATCTATAGAAATGGTGTCACAATCTAAAAAATAAATCATGTAGGAGCAATTAATGAGATATTATTTATTAAATAAGCAAAAACTTTATGATTTGTCTTGCTATCAAACTTATACGATAGGTAATAGTCAACAAGATGATATCCCTTTAAATATTGATCATCGTTTAACTATCACTGTTGAAAAAGGGCAAATAAAATATAATAATCAAATTTACAGGGCTGGATGTCATCAAATAGATCATAATATGATGTTAATTATTTTAAATCAACAACAGTATTTTATTGTACAAGATACGACTATTTTAATTAGCCAGCAAGCTTTTGCACATATTCGTTTAACAGACGATATAGCTTGTACATTAACGCAACAATCAGAACAAAGTTACCATATCATAAGTGACAAACCTTTCTTTGTTAATGGTAAATATTACCAACAAGAAACAACAATTAAAATTTATGATGATATTTTTTTTGAAGCGGGTTATAGCTTACAAATTATTGGGAAAATATTAGTAATTGCCAGTTTGAAACAAGTTACTAGTCAATATGTTGCAATTGATACTTTATCATTACCAGAGTATCGTGCAGATGAGTTTCATCGATCACCACGTTTTATTTTAAGAGAGCCAAAAGATAAAGTAACTATTGCTTCACCACCAACTGAGCAAGAACAATCACGTCAACCATTGCTTAAAATTATTATCATGCCATTAGCAATGATTGTATTTACAATTATGATATATTTTATGTCTGCTAATAGCGGCATGATGATTTTGATGTTTGGTATGTCACTTATTACAATTATCACCTCAACACATAGTTATTTTTCAGATAAGAAAAAGTATAAAGCAAGACAAATTAAAAGAGTGAATGACTATCAAGCATATTTAGATAGTAAATATCAAAATTTAGCACAATTAAGTCAATTGCAAAGACAATCTTTAAATTACCATTATCCAGATACAAGTACTTTAATTAAGATGTCACAACAAGTTGACAGACGTTTATATGAAAAAACACCTTATCATTTTGATTTTTTAACGTATCAATTAGGGGCAGGTCAGGTGCCAGCAAGTTTTGTTATTGATTATAATACAGCCGATTTAACACAATATAATAAAGAAGTTTCACAACAGGTTGATCGTTTAATTTCACATTATCAAACATTAACTGATGTACCTATTGTTAATGAGATTAAAAGTGTACCAATCGGTTATATAGGAACACGAAAAATTGTCATTGAACAATTACAACAAATGATGATGCAATTGGCTGCTTTTCATAGTTATCATGATGTACAATTTATTATCGTGTTTCGTGAAGAAGAACTTACATTATGGCAATGGAGTAGATGGTTGCCCCACACACAATTAAAAGCATTTAATAGTCGTGGCTTTGTATACAATCAACGTACGAGAGATCAAATTTTAACATCACTCTATCAAATGATAAAAGAAAGAAAATTAGCCGTACAACAAGCAAATAATAAAGAGCCAATTTACCAACCACAATATATCTTTTTAATTACAGATATGTCATTATTACTAGACCATAATATGATGGAATATATTAATGAAGATTTAACATCTTTAGGCATTAGTTATGTTTTTGTCGAAGAAGTCATTGAAAGTTTACCAGAACACGTTAAAACAGTTGTTGATTATCATAGTGATAAAAAAGCGACTTTATTGTTACAAAATGGTGATTATATTTCACAAGCCTTAGTGCCATTAATCATCATCAATCAATCTAAAAAAGAAGCATTTGCACGTGCAATGGCAAGTATTACACATATCCAAACATTACGTAATGCTTTACCCACTACTGTAACATTATTAGAAATGTATGGGGTTAATAAAGTTGAGCAATTACAAATCGCACAACGTTGGCAACAAAATGAAGTTTATCAATCAATGGCAGTGCCTTTAGGTATGCGTGGCCGTAATGATATTTTATATTTGAATTTGCATGAGAAAGCACATGGACCACATGGTTTAATTGCTGGAACAACAGGTTCGGGTAAATCAGAATTAGTACAATCGTACATCTTATCATTGGCAATTAATTATCATCCATATGAAATTGCATTCCTATTAATTGATTATAAAGGTGGTGGAATGGCTAATCTATTTTCTGATTTACCACACTTAGTAGGTACCATTACTAATTTAGACGGTCATCAATCAGAGCGTGCTCTAATTTCGATTAAAGCTGAATTGAAAAAACGTCAATTACTATTTAATCAACACGATGTTAATCATATTAATCAATATACTAAATTATTTAAAGAAGGTATTGTTGCTACACCAATGCAACATCTCTTTATTATTTCTGATGAATTTGCTGAATTAAAAGCAGAGCAACCTGATTTTATGAAAGAATTAGTATCTATTGCACGTATTGGGCGTTCTTTAGGTATTCATTTAATTTTGGCAACACAAAAACCTAATGGTGTCGTAACAGATCAAATTTGGTCGAATGCTAAATTTAAAATAGCCTTAAAAGTACAAGACGAAACAGATTCTAAAGAAATGATTAAAACAGCCGATGCTGCGGATATTACCCAAGTAGGTCGTGCCTATTTACAAGTCGGCAATAATGAAATTTATGAATTATTTCAATCTGCATGGAGTGGTGCAAAATATTATCCAGAAGGTAAACATAAATCTAATCGTAATTTAACAGTATATGAAATTACAGATAGTGGACAATACCAAGCCATCAATAAAGATTTAAGTGGTTTAACTCAGCAACAACAAATAAGTAATATACCAACAGAATTAGAAGTCATTGTCCAAACAACGAAGCGTATATTTACTGAAAGTGGTTTAACAAAATTATCAAGTCCATGGTTGCCACCATTAGCTACTACTGTATATGCTCAAGACTTACAGTCAATTGACTTTCATCATACATGGTCAACCAGTAGTTATGATATTGAAGTGTTAATTGGTCAACAAGATATGCCCGAACAACAAAACCAATTACCCTTACATTTTAACATGACTGAAACAGGGCACATTTTATTAGTGTCAAGTCCAGGATTTGGTAAATCAACATTTTTACAAAGTTTTGCCATTGATATTATGCGTAAACATACACCACAACAAGCCCATTTTTATTTATATGATTTTGGGACAAGTGGGTTAATGCCATTAAGTGATTTTCCACATAGTGCTGACTATTTTACAGTAGATGAGGATGAGAAAATATTAAAATCTTTACGTATTATCAAAGAAGAAATTAAACAACGTAAACAAGCATTATCAAAAGTAAGAGCAATGAATTTATCACAATACAATCAATTATCACAACAGCATTTCGCTAATTTATTCATATTAATAGACGGTTTTGAAAGTATTTCAGATAGCAATTATGAAGATAATTTCTTAGAATTATTAAATTTAATTGCACGTGACGGTGCTTCTTTAGGTATTTATTTAGTTGTTACAACATCAAGATCAAATGCCTTGAAAATGCAATTATTAGCTAATTTTAAAACTAAATTATCTTTATTCTTATTCGATAAAACCGATTTATCAAATATCTTAGGTAATAGTACTATTCATCTAGAAGAAATCAAAGGGCGAGGTGTTATTAAATTAGAAAATATAACACATTTCCAAATTGCCTTACCTTATCAATTTGATACTTATGCCAATTACATACAACAAATTAAAGATGAAAGTCAACAAATGATAGCAAGCTGGCAAGGTAATCTACCAAACAAAATACCAATGTTACCAAAGATTGTTACACAAGATGCCATCAATAAGATGACCGAGGATATCGTTTTTAAAGATAAATTCGTATTAGGTTTATATCAAGAAAACGTTGAAATAGCAATGTTTAATCTAAATCATTTTATTTCTTTAATTTCAGATAATATGACGGCAATTATTAATTACTATGAAATTATTGAAAATCATTTATCAAAATGGCCTGATTTTTATCAAGGTGTCATGATTGATTATAAGCAAGTTATTCCTAACAAGTGTCTTAAATCAGCATATAGACCATCTGATAAGCAAGATACTATAACAACTTTAAGAGGTATTATTGAAGATATTCATCAACGTACAATTCATCCACAAGCTTATATGAATTGTCTAGTAATTATACCAGATATTGAAAGTTTACCTTATGATTTAGGCATAACTGAAACAGAGTTTAGACAATTAATTATTGAAGGACCAAAACATGGTATTATACCTATTTTTGTAGGGCAACATAAAGATATCATCAGGGCTTATCATGATTTTGTAACAATACATAAACAAAATGCTAAACAAGTATTTTTAAGTATGCGTATTACTGATCAAGAGTATGTATCTTTCCCATACATTGCCAATGAAAAACAAGTAAAACCATATCAAGGTTATATTATGACACAAGAAAAATATGAATTTGTACAATTAATAGATAAAGGAGAATAACGATGAAGAAAGCATTTTTACCATTAGGTAGTTTAATTATTGTTAAGGGAAGCACTAAAAAATTAATGATCATATCAAGAGCTATTGCCACAATAGTAGAAGATAAAACAATTTATTTTGAATATGGTGCATGTTTATATCCAGAAGGCTTAATAGGAGATAAATTAATCTACTTTAATCATGAAGATATTATGCAGATTGTACATGAAGGCTTTATTAATGAAGAAGATAGTTTAATGCAAGAAAATATTCAACAAGCAATTATACAATCTGGGTTAGAAAAAGGTCATACTAGCTAAGGAGGGAATGTATGTCAGTATCACAAGAAGAAATTATTGCACAAATTCAGCAAAGAGATAGTTTTCATGTTCAAAAAGCTGAATCACAAGCAAAAATAATAAAAATCGACGAGAAATTAGAAAGATTAGAACAAGCAAAAAGTAAAGTGAATCAATTGCAAACGACATTATCACAATTAAGAAAAAATATTTATCAACAAAGAGATAAAACTGAATGGTTAGGCACAACAAAAAATAAATTTATGAATAATATGGAAAAATTAAATGATAATTATAATCACTATATCAAAGAAGTAGATCATTATTATAATGATATCTGTGATGCAATTACACGATTAGAAAATGAAAAAAATAATGAGCAAAGTATGATTGCTTATCTACTTAATGCGATTAACAATATTAGTAATTGGCTAGAGAAAAAAGTACATTAAGGAGATAACCATGAATATAATTAAATTAAATCAAGTTTTATTTTTAACAAACACAGTGCATTTATCACAATTACAAAGTGAATTAAGTACTATCAATATTACTATGCCACAAACAACATCAGAATCAAAAGTTATTTCAACATATCAATCAGAGTATCAAGCATTATTAAATATTATTCAACAATATAGTGCATTACTTGCACAAGATATTGCACAAATTAAAGCTTCGGGAGATAGTTTGGCAGAACAAGATGGCATTTTATCAAAATTATATGTTAAGTAGGTGAGTTTTATGAGTTATAAAATACATTTTGATGATATACTAGCATTACAACAAACTATATCGACAACCAATCAACAATGGTTATCTAGTATAGATGTCATCAAAAGTGCCATTAATACTTTTCGTAATGAAAGTGGTTTAGAGGGACAAACAGGTCAAAGCATTAATAGTTATTTACAAGAAGTACATATTACGATATTAACTACCTTATCTACATTGATTACAGAATATGAACAAAGATTAGTTGTCTATAAAGACGGTTACTTTAATATAGATCATGATAATCATGCGAAATTACCAGAACAAACTTATGATGAATTAGAAAAACAATTAAAAACTTCACAAGAAGCTTATCATGCAGAACATAGTCAATTACAAATGATCGCATCAACAATTAATGATTTAGTATCTTGTCATGCACAATCAAGCACATTAAGTGATAATTATCAACAAACAATTAAACAGGTTACAACTACAAAAAATCAAGTAGGACAATATGAAAGTCAGCATCAACAAGATTTAATAGATTTTCATCAATTACTACAGCAATGTCAACAACTTATTACACATTACAGTCAACAAAATAAGCATTTTCCACAAACTTATCAAGTAGGACAGCTTGCCTTATTACCACAAGCACAAAATTTTCTAAAAGCTTATCAACAAGTCACACAGGCAATATCAAATCGTCAACCACAATTAGTCGATATACAACAAAGAGAAAATACCAGATTTCAACAGTTAAAAAAAGAAGCCATAGAGATAAGAAAAAAAGAAGCACATAATAATGAAGTAACCGCATTACTAACCATCTTAGTAGGTACTATAGCCATTGTGGCAACACTGGGAGCTGCCACACCACTTGTTGTAGGTGCCGGTGCAGCTTTAGGAACAGGTACTATACTATATGGTTCATCAAATTATCAAGAAGCTTATGAAAGTCAACAATTAGCTAATGCTGGAGATATTACAACAAGAGCATATAATCCATTAAGAGACACACTATTTTTAGGTGATCAAGGTGTGTATGATATTTTTGGTAATATAGTAACTATTGGTTCAGCTGTTGTTATGCCAGTAGGACAAGTGAGTAGTTTAATTAGACTAGGTAATGGCTTTGTACGTTCTATTGGTGCAGTAGGTGTAGAACTTATGACAAGCAATGGTTTAGAGTGTGTTGGAGGTGGATTGCTAAAAAATGCTACGTATTATGTTTCTAAAAACATACTAGAATTAACAGAAGAAGTTGCACAAAGTCATGGACATATGGCAGAAACATTTAGTAGTATATTAACAAGTGTTGTTACAGGGAAAGCATTGTCAAAACAAATTAATAATAAATTTAAAGTAAATAAGTTAATACCAGATACAAATCATGGACATGTTATTAATAATTTAGAAAGACAAGTTTCATTTAAACAAGAAATACTTCCTAAAAAACTTGAAAAATATAATATGACAGAAAAAGAATTTCAAATATTAAAAATGACACCTATAGAAAAACTAACAGATAATGAAATATTTTTACTAAAGGATATAAGAGAATCTATACCTATGCCAGATGAGACCACTATGTTACAAAAAATCTTGCCTTATGAAAACTTGGAAAATTATATGTCTGGTGAATATAAAGAAATCGGTGGGTATATTGCACGAAGGCAAGATGTTGCTCATTTAACTAGCTATACAGATATTCGAGAAACTATGAGATTAGATTATGAATATATGGCTAATGGTAAGTTAGTAGTACCTTATCCAATAGATGGTGACAAATATATAAGAATAGAATTTACAACGCAAAGGACAAATGAGTTGCACATTCCTTATGGACCTGAATTTGGTGGTGTGAATACAGATTTACCACCAGCTATGCGTAATGGGTTTATAGGCTCAGAAAATGGAGAACATATACCAGAATGGTGTTTTAAAAAACGTGTGGAGATAGAACCAGGGACGAAATTATATATTTATGAAAATGGGAAAGAAAGATTATATGCGGTTTATAATGATAAGAGTGAATTTGTAAAGATAGAAAATTAATATATCAAAGGAGATATACAGTGAGTAAAATAAAAAAAGTTATTCAAAAAATGCGTTATGGAGTTTATCAAAATGATGAATATCGCGTATGTGCAACAGATAATCATCAATATTATTTAATATCATGTGATGAATTATCTAAACAATATGGTTTTATCGAAATGACAACCAATAAAAATCTATACGAAAAAAAAATTAATGGAAAAGCATTGAAAAGTTATTATGATGTCAAAACTTATGTTCTATTTGATGGTAATCAGTATGATTTTTTTCCAGGAGATACAGATGATAATATTGGACTTCATACAAGTGATTGGGTAATTGTCGAAAAATATGGACTAGGTAAATTTTTTAATAGGGGTGAATATGGCATCTATGCATTATTAAAAGATGTGATATTTAAAGAAATTCGAAAGAAAATCCCAATAGAAGGTAGACAATGGTGGCAAGATGAAGAGGCTTTAGAGGAAGTGATAGAATATCAATTAATACCATGTGATGTAGATACTTGTGCAGCATATGATTTTGGAAGACGAATTAATCATGTTGAATACAAAGAATTATCACGAAAAGAAATAGTATTAAATATACAATAGAGGAGAATTAACAATGACTACAACTAAAATTTATGTGAAAACAGATAAGATAGTATTTATTGAAGAATTAATAAATAATGAATTATTTATTTGTAATAAAGTATCTTTGAAAACAGATGAAAGAAAAACAAATTATCGAATAGATGAAATAGATTATGCATTATTTGGTGTAACGAAACAAAGTACATTTGGTTTTAAAGTGAGTTATAGTCAAGAACAAAAACAATATATTATTGAAATTATTAATTTAGCAACATCGTCAGATTGGACAGGAATGTTAATGTTTATCAAAATGTTGTCGTTGTTAACAGCAGGGAATATTATAGATGACCAGAAAAAGCACTACACAGAAGAAACTATTATTAATTATGCCTACAGAGAAATTTTTTTAGCAGCAGTCAAAATTTTAATTGATAAAATTAATACAGATCATAGTGTAATGGTACTACCAGGAATGTATTATCCTATTTATATAGGTTCCAAAATGTTACCTGTATTTTTTAATACTGAAAATATGTTTGAAAATTATGATCAACGAATGAAATTAACACAATATATTCAAGCATACCATTCAGAACAACAATTTTTCAAAATGAAAAATGAGCAACAAGATATAGTTGTAGGAACTCAGTATTTTGCATTGAACACTTTAAATGTTATACCACTAACTCCACATGTCAATTATGAAAATGAAAAGCATATAGAAATGAGTCAAGTAACAGAATGGTTAATTTTTATTATGTCAGATCAAGAAAAAATAAGTGAGCTGACATATCAAACATTCATACAAAATTTACCACAAGAGAAATGGTTTTATTTAGATGAATTAAATATAATTGTGCATCCAATAAGTCAAGAAGAACTACAAATCATGTTAAAATAAAAATACATAAAATATATTTTATCACTTAAAATAATTGTAAATAATAGTCAGGTAAAAATAAAAGCGAGAAAAATAATGAATATAGACGAAATACTATACGATGTACCGGCACATATAGATTACACAGATATGCCCGAAGAATTAGATTTGGAAGATATTAAACCAGAAATGATAAAACAAGTAGCATCCTTATTAAATAATGAAGATATTACAGTACAAATACGTGCAGCGATATTATTATCACATTGGGGCAATGACCAAGGTTTTGATAAATTAGTTGAATTATATAATAATGAAGAAATTAAAGGACACTATGTACATAGATTACATGGCTATGATACAAGCAATGAACAGATTTTAGAGGCAATACTTTTCTATAGAGCAATACAAGCAGATATGAATAATGCAGAAAATGCAAGAAAAAATATTTTTCAAAGTATAAAAAAAATCATTGAAAGTTCAAAAAATGAGTACTGTTCAATTTCAAGATTATTTGATATGGTAGAATATACACAATATGATGAATATCTTCCGTTAATTAAAGATTATTTATCAGTAATTATAGATAATAAACAGCAATATTGGAATATACATGATACTATCAAATTTTTAATACAGTATGATGCAACATTTATTAATGAATTATTAAACAGTAAAGGAAAAACATTAAAAGATTTTGGATTATAAAGGAGAAATATATGACAACAATTAAATTTTATAAAGTGAATGAAGCATAGGGCGCATTTTCTAATTTTTCTGCACATCCATTTGAAATAAATGGTGTAGTGTGGCCAACTTCAGAGCATTATTTTCAAGCACAAAAATTTTTAAATAATGATATACAAGAAAAAATACGTTCAATCATATCACCAATGGATGCAGCATTGATGGGGAGAGATAGAAGTTATCCATTACGCTTAGATTGGGAAGAAGTTAAAGATGATATAATGAGACAAGCAGTACTAGCTAAATTTTCACAAAATAAAGATATTGCTCAATTATTAATAGATACAGGAGATAAAGAAATTATAGAACATACAAAAAATGATCATTATTGGGCAGATGGTGGAGATGGAACCGGAAAAAATATGTTAGGTATTATTTTAATGGAAGTCAGAGAACAATTAAGAAAAAAATAGCATGTAAACTAGGCCTATCATATGATGATAGGCTTAGTTTATAAAAAATACTATGAAAAATTTTATGAATATAACTTTAATGAAACAATAGCGGAAAATGCAAAAAGTTATGCTTTGTTTGGTTATGGAACAAATACATATATATTAGAATAGTATTCACAATACAATAGATCAATTGCACATTTCTTATGGAACTGAATTTGGTGGTATGAATACCAGCTATGCGTAATGGGTTTATAGGCTCAGAAAATGGAGAACATATACCAGAATGGTGTTTTAAAAAACGTGTGGAGATAGAACCAGGGACATTTATCAAAACTGAATACATTACATGTGAATAGGTTAAAATGATGGATAATATAGTAAAACTTATTAAACAAGAAATATGATTTATATAAAACGACCAAATATAGAATTTATGTAGATAAAGAATGGTATTTGTTCACTAGTAGATAGTGATAATATTAAATTTTTTATTTGTTGATATGTTATAAAATTAAAGGTATAATGATTTTATTATTGTTAGATAAGTGGAGGTGTTAAATATGGCATTAGGTTGGGCAATTTTTGCAATTGTGGTAGCTTTAACAGTTGGATTAGTCGGTGGCTTTTTCATCGCTAAAAAATATACTGAAGATTATCTGAAAAAGAATCCACCAATTAATGAAGATGTGCTACGTATGATGATGGCACAAATGGGTCAAAAACCGTCTCAAAAGAAAATTAATCAAATGATGGCGGCAATGAGTCGTCAACAAGCTAAATAATAATAAAAGTTCAAAAAAGACAATTCATCTTTTTTGGACTTTTTTGTTAGTGTAAAGTTATTGTTGGTCG
>NZ_JBZXTS010000012.1:0-38625 GCF_058895785.1 Staphylococcus sp. B1(2026) | reverse complement strand
ACGTGAAACTAACTCTTATTTTTTACTTAATGATTTCTAATCCACCCATATAAGGTCTTAATACTTCTGGTACTGTAATTGAACCATCTTCATTTTGGTAATTTTCTAAAATGGCTGCTACTGTTCGACCAACTGCTAAACCAGAACCATTTAAAGTATGTACATATTCTGTTTTACCTTTTTCTTCTCTTTTAAAACGAATGTTAGCACGACGTGCTTGGAAATCTGTACAATTTGAACATGAACTAATTTCTTTATAGGCATCATAACTTGGTAACCATACTTCTAAATCATATGTTTTTGCTGCTGAAAAACCTATATCGCCTGTACATAAATTAATAACACGATAAGGTAATTCTAATGCTTTTAAAATATTTTCAGCATGTTGCGTCATTAGTTCTAATTGTGCCATTGAATCTTCTGGACGTGCAAAACGCACCATTTCTACTTTATTAAATTGATGCAAGCGAATTAATCCTCTTGTATCACGCCCAGCTGAACCAGCTTCTGAACGGAAACATACACTCCATGCTGTTAAACCTTTTGGCAACATATCATTATTAATAATTTCATTGTTATAATAATTTGTTAAAGGTACTTCTGCTGTTGGAATTAATGTTAAGTTTTCACTTTCAACTGTATAAACATCTTCTACAAATTTTGGAAATTGACCTGTACCGAATAAGGCTTGTTGATTGACTAATTGTGGTACCATCATCTCTTCATAGCCATGTTGATGAATATGTGTATCTAACATAAAATTAATTAAAGCTCTTTCTAAACGTGCACCAGCATTTTTATAAAATACAAAGCGCGCACCTGCTACTTTGGCCGCACGATCAAAGTCGGCTAAATTTAATGATTCTAATAAATCCCAATGTGCTAAAGGTTCGAAATTAAATTGACGTGGCGTACCGATACGACGAATTTCCACATTATCATCTTCACTTTGTCCCATAGGTGTTTCATCAGATACTAAATTAGGAATATTGATTAATAATTCATGTAATTGTTGATCAACCTCAGATAACTTAGCATCTAATTCTGCAATGTTAGGACCTATTGCTTTCATTTCACTAATTAAAGTCTCTGCATTTTCTTTATTACGTTTTAAAACTGCAATGTCTTCAGAGACACGATTACGTTGTGCTTTTAATTCTTCAGTTTGTTGAATATATTCTCTACGTTGTTGATCTAATTGTAAAATTGTATCTACTACTTGCGTATCTCCATGACGTGCAGCAATTTTTTTTTTCACTTCTTCTGGTTGTGTTCTAATTAATTTAATATCTAACATTTTCTTCCTCCTTAATATAAATAAAAAGCCCCTTCATGCCTAAACATGAAGGGACATAAATTATGTGGTTCCACCCTAATTCAGATAATTAGCTTATCTCTCTAATAGCGATAACGTGCTTAAACGATTGTTAATTTACAGAGTAGATTCACTTATCTCTATGTCATAGTTTGCACCAACCACTATGTCTCTTGAATCATTTTAATAAGTTACTTAGCTCCAACAATAAACTATTGAATTACTTAAAATAATAAACAGAAGTCACCAAAATGTCAACTATTATTCTTCTATCGGCAACACATCATATAAATAATCAAGATAATGTAATTTAGCTAGATGTTTCCAACCATTTAAATTAATTGGTTCTCCTTTTTTAAAAGCAATATACGTACGCATTGCTTTTATTACATTAATAAATCTTAACAAGGGTTGTAGTAATTGATCTAATGTCGCACGTTTTTTAAACTTATCATCAATTTCTTGTTGTGGAATTTGTTCAATCATTGTTTCTGGAATTAATCCGGTATGTACTAAAAATGTCAAATAGTGATATATCGCTTTGAATAAGTGATAGGCTTCTTCTATATTTTGTTGTTTGACTGAATTAACATAAGGTGTCCCACCTATGCGTATCCATTTTTCTTTTGATAATGACCAATGTTTTATTTGTAAAGGCGAAATTAATTTATAAAATAAAAATTTTTGAATGTATTTCATGAATGGATTAATTGATTGATGTAAATTACGTGTGTTAATTCCTTTATTTGAAATGAATTCATATAATTCAGTTAATGTTAATACTAAAATTTGTACTTCTTCAGAAGACATATATTCATATGGATTAACGATTTGTGCTAATAATGGTGGTAAATCTACTATTGTTCCTGGTAAAAATGCGCCTGGTGTATCATAAAAAAAATGAATAAAATCATTTTTTCTTTTATAGTTGATAATAACTTTTGCAGCTTCATGATAATAATGTCCAGCAAATTTTTCAATTGTGCCTCTTATTCGGGGATTATCATAAAAATAACTTTGTAATTGTACATTGAATTGTGAATCTAATTGTTGTAATTGATAAAGTTGTACAATTGCTGTATTAAACGTATACACTCTTAAAAATGCTTGAGTTAATAATTGTACACTACTAATCAAATGACCACCTAATGAGTGTCCGGCACCTATATATTGTGTATCTGGTGGTAATTTATCTTTAATAAAATTAAAATAGGTGATTGCATCTACAATTTTTTCAAGATTAGCACCTGCTGAAATACCTGTATAATTATAATACCAGTCGTTAATTGTTTCAGTGCCACGATAAATGATAACTGCTTGGCTTTGTTTTGGAAAATATATTGTTAATGCTTGAAATTTTGACTGTTTTAATTGTTCATGGTCAATGGAACTATGATAAAGTTCAAATGGTTCAGTAAATTGACTAGATAGTATACTTTCAGCACGAGAAATTACACGTTGTTTCATTTCTTCTTTAGTTAAATTTTTAAATCCATATTCCATTTGACACCAACGTGCAATTAAACGGGGCGATAATAAATTTATCATTTTGTCCTCCTATTATAAAAAATGAGATAGCTTAATATTACACTATCTCATTTTATCTATTTATTTACCGAATAATTTTTTTAATAATGGTATTTTAGGTTGATAATTAACTGGTGCTACTTGACCATTATTTACAATTGCTAACATATTTTCATGTAATTGTTGCCACACTTTACTATCGATTAATGGCATAACTTCTTGGCTTCTAAAGCGTCGCTTTGATGTATCATGTGCATCACTGGCAATTGCTGAATACAAACCTTCCTCTAGCATTTCTAATGCATTTTCTTTAGCGAATTTTCCATGTTTACCTAATAATGAACCTGAATTCAATTGAAATAAACAACCCATATCCACTAATTTTTTAATAAATTTCTTTTTATTATATAACTCATGCTGACGTTCTGGATGTGCAATAATTGGAATATATTGTTGATCAATAATCTGCTGTAAAATTTGTTCAGCATTTTCATTAATATGATCCATTGGAAATTCTACCAATAAATACTGGCTATCGTTAATACCCCAAATTGCTTGTCTCTCAAGTAATTTAGGTGTTTCATCATCTAGCATGATTTCTAATCCCAAATATAGCGTGATTTTATTTTCGAATTGTGATTGTAATAAAGCTAAACGATCTTCACAATCTTTTTTAATTTGTTTATATTTCGCATTATAATGTGGCGTGCATACTAAAATATCTATTTGATTATTGATAGCATCTTCAACCATCCATTTAGATTGTTCTAAACTTGTTGCACCATCATCAATTTGAAATAATACATGATTATGTAATTCAACTATTTTCATCTTTATAATAACCTATTTATATTCATAGTAATAATAATTATCGTTATTCTCAACATCAACTTTGTTAATAACTACACCAATAATATTAGCTTGTGCTTTATCTAATAAAGTTTTTGCTTCTAAAATAGCTCGTTTTTTAGTTGTATCTATATCAGATACTAAAATTAAACCATCTGATAAACGTGCCATAACTTGAGAATCCGTTACTGCTAATACTGGTGGTGAATCGATAATAATAATATCATAATAACCTTTTAATATTTCTAATAATTGTGCCATTTTAGGACTATTTAGCATTTCTGCTGGGTTAGGTGGTATTTCACCTGCTGTAATTACTGAAAATTCATAAGTATTTGATGTTAAAATTTGAATAGCAGATTCATAATCAGTAATACTTGCTAAAATTGTACTTAATCCTGTTAAATTTGATAATTCTAAACGTTTATGAATAGATGGCTTACGCATATCTGCATCTATTAATAAAACTTTTTTACCTAATTGCGCAAAAGCAACAGCTAAATTAAGTGACGTTGTTGATTTCCCTTCACCTGGTACTGAACTTGTTACTACAATTGTTTTCAAATTATTTTCGTAATTAGAAAATTGAATATTACTTCGTAATGTACGATACGCTTCAGAAGCAACAGATTTTGGGTTATTAATCATTTCAACATACATAATGTTTCTCCTTTTTTTAAAATTTAACTTCTTTTCCTTTAGGAATATTACCAATTACAGGTAAACCTAATAAATCTACTAATTCATCTTTTGTACGAATACTATCATTCAGTAAAAATTTCATAACAATAATTAATAATGATACAACCATCCCACCAATTGCACCTAAAGCAATATTTCTCATTTTATGTGGTGCAACAGGTCTATCTTGTAACTTAGCATCGCTAATTACTTGTAAATTATCTTTTTTAAATTTAGATGCCGTAATATCTTTAAAATTCTTAACATATACTTCAGCATATTCTTCAATAATATCACGATCTGTACCTTGTATTGCGATATCTAACAATTGAGAATTAGGTGTATTTTTAACGCTGATATTAGTAATTACTTTAGCAATCTCTGAATATGAATTATAACCTAAATCTTTAGCAACTTCATTTTTCATAACATCTGATTGTGCAATTTCAACATAAGTTGTCATTAATTTTTGATACATTGTAATATCATTTAATGCTTGTCCTGAATTTTCTGTTTCTTCAGAAGCATTTAATAACAAATTAGCTGTTGATTGATAAATTGGTGTAGCCACAAAAAAACTATAAACTCCTGTTATTACTGAACCTAAAAACATCATTACAATAACAACAATTATTTTTCTCTTTATTTCTTTTAAGATATGCAGTAAATCTATTTCTTTATCCATAATTTTTAATCTCCTATTTTTTACCCATTACTTTCTATTTTAAAACTTTATAACAATAAATACAATTAATTTATTTTAAATTATTTTTTAGTGCTTCTGTTACTTTTAATAATGCTTCATCAGAAGGATAAAAATAATAAACGTCATTATTTTCTGATATTTTTCCGGTACCTTCTAATGTGTATTGTTGTACATTTTGAGCAGCTTGTCGATAATTACTCAATAATTTAATTGCATCTGTTGTATTAATATTAGTTTTAATATCTGGGGCAATATTTGTTAAAATCGTAGAAATATTAGTAATATTTTCTACACTTGCTAACTTTTTAGCGATAGCTGTAATGACTTGTTGTTGCCTTTGTTGTCGCCCAAAATCACCGCCTGAACCTTCTTCCATACGTGCTCTCGTATATGCCAAGACAGATTTTTCATCTAATTCAAGTGATTGTCCTTCTATAAAATTAAAATTATCTTTAGAAAAAGTTGCATTACTAGTTACTGTAACACCATCTATTTGTTTAATAATATCTGCAAAAGCATCCATATTAGTTGTTAAATAATAATCTACTTTAATATCAAATAATTTTTCTAATGAATTGATTGACATTTGAATACCACCAAAAGCATAAGCATGATTAATTTTATCTTTACTATTATGCCCTACAATATCTGTATATGTATCACGTGGCACACTTAACATAACCGTTTGTTCTGTTTCTGGATTAATAGTCATTAATACAATGGCATCAGAACGTCCTTGTGTATCTTGTCGATTCATTCCAGTATCTATACCTTCTAGTAAAACAGTAATACCTTTTTGTTGCTCGATTTTTTTAGAGGTACCACCTATTTGATACGAATTTTTATTAATTTTATTCACCGTATTAGAAATTTTATAATATTGATAGCCGAAAAAAGTCATCATCAATAATACAATTGTTACTAGTAATAATAATAAATATTTAATAAATTTCATTTAATTATTCCTCCACATTGTCAACATCTTGAACTTGTGGTTCTTTTTCTGCTAAAGCAACACTCGATACAAACTGTTCTTCATTCAATTTGATTAATCTTACACCTTGTGTTGAACGTCCTGTTTCAGAAATATCTGCAACATCCATTCTAATAATTACACCTTGATTAGTAATTAACATTACGTCTTCTGTTGTATCAATTACTTTTAAGCCTACAACATAACCATTTTTAGTTGTTAATTGTGCTGTTTTAATCCCTTTACCACCACGTGTTTGCATACGATATTGTTGTTCTTTACTTCGTTTACCATAACCTTTATTCGTAACGATTAAAACTTGTTGATTTTCTTGTAATAAATCCATACCAATGACAATATCTTCATCACGTAATGAAATACCTTTAACACCTGATGCTGTACGTCCCATCACTCGTAAAGCTTCTTCATTGAAACGAATACTATAACCTTTATGTGTTCCTAAAATAATATGACTATCTCCAGTTGTCTGTTTAACTGTAATTAGCTCATCATCTTCTCGCAATGTTAAAGCAATTTTTCCATTTGTACGGATATTTTTATAATCAGCTAAGTTTGAACGTTTCACAATACCTTTACATGTGGCAAAAACAAGATAACTATTTTGTTGTGATAAATCACTTACTGCTAACATCGCATTAATACGTTCATCTTTATCTACTTCTAAAATATTAATAATTGGAATACCTTTTGAAGTTCGTCCCATTTCATGAATTTCATAACCTTTTACGCTATAAACACGTCCTTTATTAGTAAAGAATAAAATATGGTCATGTGTCGAACATGTAATTAAATGTTCTACATAATCTTCATTTGATGTATTCATCCCTTGAACACCACGTCCACCACGATTTTGTGATCGATAAGTTGTTGATGGTAAACGTTTAATATAATTACCATGTGATAGGGTAATTACAATTTGTTCTTCTTCGATTAAATCTTCATCATCAATAAATTCAATACCACCTGCTGTAATTTCAGAACGACGTTGATCATTATAACGTTCTTTAATTTCAGCTAATTCTTGTTCAATAATTTCTAAGACACGTGTATCACTCGATAAAATATCTTTTAAATCTGCAATAACAATTAATAAATGTTGATATTCTTCTTCGATCTTATCACGTTCTAAACCTGTTAAACGTTGTAATCTCATATCTAAAATCGCCTGTGCTTGACGTTCTGATAATTGATAATCTCTCATTAATGCTTGTTTAGCTTCTTCAGCTAATTTAGAAGAACGTATTAACGTAATAATAGCATCTATATGATCTAAAGCAATTCGTAAACCTTCTAAAATATGTGCACGTGCCTCTGCTTTACGCAATTCAAAAGTTGTACGTCTTCTAACAACATCTTTTTGATGTGCTAGATAATGAATTAAAATTTCTTTTAAACTTAATGTTTGTGGACGACCATTAACTAATGCTAACATATTCATCCCAAAAGTTGATTGTAAAGGTGTTAATTTATATAAATTATTCAATAACACATTACTATTAACGTCTTTACGTATATCAATAACAATACGTACACCTTTTAAATTTGACTCATCCCGTAAATCAGTAATACCATCTATTTTTTTATCTCTCGCTAAATCAGCAATTTTTTCTACTAATTTAGCTTTATTTACTTGATATGGAATTTCAGTAATAACAATACTTTCACGGCCATTTTTACGTTGTTCTATCTCAACGCGACCACGCATAATAACTAAACCACGACCTGTTTCATATGCTTTACGTATACCACTTTTACCCATTATCAAAGCACCTGTTGGAAAATCAGGGCCTTTAACATGCAGCATCAATTCTTCTGTTGTAATGTCTGGATTTTTATTTAAAGCAAAAATGCCATCTATTACTTCACCTAATTGATGTGGTGGGATATTAGTTGCCATACCTACTGCAATACCACTAGAACCATTAACTAATAAATTCGGAAAACGCGCAGGTAAAACTGCAGGTTCTTTTTCTGTTTCATCATAGTTAGGTATAAAATCAACAGTATCTTTATTAATATCTCTTAACAATTCGGATGTGATTTTACTCATACGTGCTTCTGTATAACGCATCGCTGCAGCACCATCACCATCCATTGAACCAAAGTTACCATGTCCATCAACTAAAGGATAACGATAACTAAAATCTTGTGCCATTCTTACCATTGTACCGTAAACTGCTGCATCACCATGAGGGTGATACTTACCAATTACATCACCCACAATACGTGCTGATTTCTTATATGGTTTATCTGATGTATTACCTAAATCTTGCATCGCATATAAAATACGACGATGTACTGGTTTCATACCATCACGAACATCTGGTAAAGCACGTGATACAATAACACTCATCGAATAATCTAAAAATGATGATCTAATTTCTTTACTAATATTTTGTTTACTAATTAAACCACCTTTTTGCTGTTCTGTCATGTTAATTCTCCTTCATTTCACACATGCTTCTAAAAATCTAAAGTTGCATATGTCGCATTCTCTTCGATAAATTCTCGACGTGGTTCTACACGATCTCCCATTAACATATCAAAATTTTCATCCGCTTCTACCGCATCATCTATTGTTACTTGTAATAAATGACGTGTCTCTGGATTCATCGTTGTGTCCCACAATTGTTCAGGATTCATTTCACCTAATCCTTTATAACGCTGAATTTCTGTTTTTTGATTACTATCTATTTGAGATAATGTTTCTTCTAATTCTCTATCTGTGTAAACATAAATTTCTTTACGATTCACTTTAATTTTATATAACGGTGGCTGCCCTATATAAATATAACCAGCATCAATTAATGGACGCATAAAACGGAAAAAGAATGTTAACATTAAAGTACGAATATGCGAACCATCCACATCAGCATCTGTCATAATAATAATTTTATGATAGCGTGCTTTACTAACGTCTAAATCTTCACCAATACCTGTCCCTATTGCTGTAATTAATGAACGAATCGTATCACTATTTAAAATACGATCTAATCTAGCTTTTTCAACATTCAATATTTTACCTCTTAAAGGTAAAATAGCTTGATATTGGCTATTACGTCCAAGTTTAGCCGAACCACCTGCTGAGTCACCCTCAACAATAAACAATTCGCTAATTGTTACATCTTTACTCGAACAATCCGCTAATTTACCCGGTAAACTTGAAATTTCTAAAGCGCCTTTTCGACGTGTCATTTCTCTTGCTTTTTTAGCCGCAATTCTAGCGCGATACGCCATCTGACATTTTTCTATAATTGTTTTCGCAGTAGCTGGATTTTCTAATAAAAATGTTTCAAATGCTTCTGAAAATAATTTATCTGTAATTTGACGTGCTTCAGAATTACCTAATTTCGTTTTCGTTTGTCCTTCAAATTGCGGATCAGGATGTTTTATTGAAATAATAGCTGTCAAACCTTCACGAACATCATCACCACTTAACGTTTCATTTTCTTTAATCAGACGATTTTTTACACCATAGTGATTAATTACACGTGTTAAAGCCGTTTTAAATCCTGATTCATGTGTACCACCTTCATGTGTATGAATATTATTAGCATAACTTAAAATATTCGATGCAAACCCATCATTGTACTGCATAGAAATTTCAACACCAATATGATCCTTTTCGTCATTAATATAAATTGGTGGATGTAAAACTTCTTTTTTAGAATTTAACATTTTCACATATTCTAAAATACCACCTTCATAATGATAAGTATGATTTTGTAATTCATGTGTTGAACGTTCATCTTTCAAACGAATAGTAATACCTTTATTTAAAAAAGCTAACTCTCTTAAACGTGTTTTTAATATACTGTATTCATATATTGTTGTTTCTTGAAAAATTTCAGGATCAGCTTTAAAACGAATTGTTGTACCATTAACATCACTATCACCTATAATTTCTAAAGGATGTGTAACAACACCTCTTTCAAAAGCAATAAAATGTCGTTTACCTTCACGATTAACATACACTTCTAAATGTGTAGATAAAGCATTAACTACAGATGCACCTACACCATGTAACCCACCTGAAACTTTATAGCCACCACCGCCAAATTTACCCCCAGCATGTAACACTGTCATAATAACTTCGACTGCAGGTTTGCCCATTTTTTCTTGTATACCTACGGGTATTCCACGTCCATTATCTTCTACACGAATCCAATTATCTTCTTCTATTGTGACACTAATAGTATCACAATATTTTGCTAATGCCTCATCGATAGAGTTATCAACAATTTCCCAGACAAGATGGTGTAAACCTCGACTAGAAGTCGAACCAATATACATACCTGGACGTTTTCTAACCGCTTCTAAACCTTCTAATACTTGTATTTGATCCGCACCATAATTTGATATTTCTTGATTTGACACGTTGTCACCTTTACCTTTCTCTTACTTATTATTGATTACGACTTCTCCTTTTTTAATCATAAATAATTTTGCTTTATCTACAACTCGATGTTCAATATCTTTAATGCTTGGTGTTGTTACAAAAGTTTGAACTTTATCTTCAATCGTATTTAATAAATGTGTTTGTCTTGATTCATCTAGTTCACTTAACACATCATCCAATAACAAAATAGGATACTCACCAATTTCTTGATAAATTAATTCTATTTCTGCCAACTTTAAACTTAGTGCAGTCGTTCTTTGTTGGCCTTGCGAACCGTATATTTGTACATTCATATTATTAATAAAAAAGCCAAAATCATCTCTATGTGGCCCTAATTGTGATACACCACGTTTTATTTCTAAAGCATAAACTGCTTTCATTTCTTCTAATATAATATTTTTATTTAAATTATTTAAAGAAGGGTAATAAATTAATTCTAATTGTTCTTGTTGCTGGGTAATTGCAGCATGAATAGGTTGTGCTAATTGTTGTAATTTTTTTATAAAATTCTCTCTTTTTTTTGTGATCTTAATAGCACTTTCTATAAATTGTTCTGTTAAAATATCTAATAAAGTTATATCTTGTTGTTGTTTTATTTGTAATTGTTTTAAATAACTATTACGTTGTTTTAAAATTTTATTAAATTCGACTAAGTCATGTAAATAAGTGGCTGAAATTTGACCACATTCTCTATTGATAAATTTCCGACGATCTTGAGGCGTCCCTTTTACTAAAATCAAATCTTCTGGCGCAAATAAAACAATATTCATCTGACCTATATATTGCGACAGTTTACTTTGCTCCAAATGATTAATTTTAGCTTTTTTTCCTTGCTTTGTTAACAATAAAGATAAATCTAATTGACCGAAACGATAATTTAGTTGACCTTGAATTAAACTTTCTTGTTGATCAAATAAAATTAATTCTTTATGTTGATTAGTACGATGTGATTTAGCTAAAGCCAGCACATAAATGGCTTCCATCAGATTTGTTTTACCTTGTGCATTTTTACCTATAAAAATATTAATTTGTGGTGAAAATTCAATAGTTAATGTTTGATAATTACGATAATTTTTTAAAATTAATGATTGCAATTGCATATTATATTAATTCTATTGTTTGATTATTTGGTAAAATAATCTGATCACCCGAATATAATTTTTTACCACGACGTTGTTCTAGTTCATTATTGACATAAACTTGTTCTTCCAGTAAAAAATATTTAGCTTGACCACCTGTTGAAATATAGCCTTCTTGTTTTAATAATTGACCTAAAGTCATAAAGTCATCTGTTAATTTGATTGTTATTGCCATAATGTGCCTCACTTTCTTGACATTATTATCTTTATTATACCTAATTTCACATATTTTCTCAATACATATAGGTACCTACTTATTAATTGATTATCCTTGTTATAATTAAATTTAAGGCTTAAATAAAAACAGATACAACTAAAATTAATAAGTTATATCTGTTTTTTTAATTTAATAAGTTCTAATTGGTAAAATTAATTGTAAATAATTATTTTTTTCTTCACTAGTCGTAATAATAAATGGTCTTACATCTCCTGAAAAATGAACTGTAATTTCATCACTTTCAACAGCTTTTAAAGCATCTTTTAAAAACTCTCCTGAAAATGCAACTACAAATTCTTCACTATAATTTGTATGACCCGTTAATACTTCATGACTATGTCCTAATTCAGAAGAATGAGATTCTAAAATAATATTTGATGATGAAACTAATAATTTAACAATTTTATTTTGATTATCTGATGAAAAAAGTGTTGCACGATCTAAAGCTTCAAAAAATTGTGCTTTATTTAAATTTAAGTCAAAAATAAAGTTTTGTGGAATTAAACGTGATGTATCTGGATAACGGCTATCTAATAATTTCGATATAAATTTTATATTATTGTTAATAAACATAATTTGATTATTAGTTACTGTAATTTGAACTTCTGTATTTTCTTGTAATATTCTACTCAATTCTAATAAAGCTTTTGCTGGCACTACAATTTCAAAATTTAAAGCATCTACTGCTATTTGTGTATGATATTGTGCTAAACGATGAGAATCTGTAGCAACATTTGTTAATTGATTACCGACTAATTTAAATAAAATACCTGTTAATATTGGACGCATATCTGATTTAGAAACTGCAAATAATGTTTTTTTAACAATTGTTTTCATCTGACTATCTGTTAATGTAAAAGTATTATCATCTTCTACTAATGGAATTAATGGATAATTATCTGGATTTAACCCAGCAATTTCAAATTCAGATTTACCAGAACGGATAATCGTTTTAAAATTATCAACTACTTCTATTTCAATAAAATCAGTTGATAATTTTTTAATGAAATTAACAAAAAAGTTAGCTGGGACAATAACTGCGCCTGCTTGATCAATTGTTATAATTGTTTCATCTTTAATCATAATAGGTATAGAAATTTCAATAGAAATTTCAGAATTACTAGAAGTTAATAATAATTGTTCATTTGTTAATTCTAATTTTATACCACTTAAGATAGGCAAAGCATTTTGAGGTGAGACAGCACGTAAACTATCATTTAAAGCATGAATGAATTTTAATCGATTGATTGTAAATTTCATAAAATATCTCCTTTAATAATATATATAATAATATTTTAAGTAATAAAAGTAATAGGGGCTGTTAAAGATGTGGATAACTATACAAACCCTAGTCGCTGAAAGTTTTCAACATGTGGATAACTTGTGAGTAATCTGTATGAACTTATTATAAAGTTATCCACATGTTTAATGTTCATTGATTATTTTATTTTTTATATTTTCTATTTCTTGTTTAAAATCTTCTTCCTCAAATAATTTCTTCGTAATTTTATCTGTTGCATGTAAAACTGTAGAATGATCACGATTAAAATCTTCACCTATTTTTGGTAATGATAGATCGGTCAATTGACGAGATAAATACATAGCTATTTGTCTAGGAAATGCAATTTTACTTTGTCGACTTGAAGAATTTAATTCTGATTCAGAAACATTATAATGTTTAGCAATAGCTTTTTTTATTTGTTTAATGGTAATAGTATGTAATTTGTGATTTGTTTTTAAACCTTTTAGAGCTTCGTGAATAATATCTGAATCTATAGGTTTATTGTGTAATTGAGAAAAAGCTGTGACACGAGTTAAAGCACCTTCTAATTCTCGAACATTAGTTTGAACATAATTAGCCAATGTATAGATTGCTTCTTCATTCATATCAATTTTTAAAGCTAATATTTTTTGTTTTAAAATAGCAATTCGTGTTTCTAAATCAGGTGGTGTAATGTCTGTAATTAAGCCCCAATCAAATCTTGAAACTAAGCGTTCTTCTAAAGCGTGTAAATCTTTAGGTGAACGATCACAAGTGATAACTATTTGCTTGTGTAAATGAAATAAAGCATTGAAAGTATGAAAAAATTCTTCTTGTGTTTGTTCTTTATCTTGTAAAAATTGAACATCATCAATTAGTAATACATCAATATTACGATACTTTTGTCTAAAATCTTCATTAGATTTATAACGAATAGCGTTAATAAAATCATTAGTAAAATCTTCACTAGTTAAATAAAGTACATTAAAATCAGGTTTATTTTTTAAAATTTCATTACCAATAGCTTGCATTAAATGTGTTTTTCCAAGGCCAGGTGCACCATAAATAAAAAATGGATTATAAACTGTTCCTGGAGATTCAGCTACAGTTACAGCAGCCACATATGAAAACTCATTACCAACGCCACGAATAAAATTATCTAATGTATAAGCAGGATTTAAGTTAGATTGATTAGGAATAGTTTCAATGATTTCAGAAGTGACATTATGTTTTTGAACATTATAAATAAGTTGTTGTTGTCTTTGTTGTGCAGCTAAATTTTGAACGCTTGATGGATGATTAGCTGTCATATTTTTGGTTGGTGCATCAGGCGAAGTTTTAAAATTAATTTCAAATTGTAAACCGCCTGTTTCTTGAGCTAAAGCATCAGCAATAACAGCAATATGTGTTTTTAAAAATTGTATTTTTACAGGATGAGGGACAATAATCGTTACAGTATTAGTGTCAAAATTCATATCTGAAATATATGTTTCTGTGAAAAAATTATCAAAAGCTTTAGTTCCAACATTGTTACGAATAGTTTCTAAGGCTTCTGACCAAATAAAATCAAATGAATCCATAATAACTCCTTTCATTAGTTAATTAGATTACTTGTTAATATCATATAATAAAAAGAAACAAATTGAAATAAAAAAATAATGTTATTAACATGTTAACAACATTATGAATAATTAAACTAACAGTTATTGACAAAGTTACTAACAACAGAAGCAATAGGTGTTAATAAAAAAGTTATCAAAGTAGATATAAACAAAAATTTTAAAAATAAAAACATAATAAAATACTAGAAACATAAGCTTTCATAAACGTTATAAACATACTTTTCAACATTGTTTATAACTTTATAAAACATCTGTTAGCGTGTTAATAACATGTAGATAACTGTGTGGGTTTAAAAATGAAACAATAAAGTAATGTGTATAAAATGTGGATAAGTTTTTATAGTTATCGACAGATTGTTTTAGAGATAAGAAGAATAAAGTGAAGTATCTATTGCGTAGTTCAAAATCCTATGGGGGTCAAGAAGGTTTAAAGCCTTTAAAATAAAAAACGACAAAGTAAAAACTGATTTTAAAGGTTTTTACTTTGTCTATTTATATAAAATTAGAAAATTACGACTATCAAAAAATAAGAAATCACTCTATAATTAAGCTACTAAACAAAAACTAAAGGAGTGATTTCATATTAATATTATAACACAATTAATTCGTGAAAATATATACTTGAAAAAGAAGTGTGATTATGCTATTCTTGAAGAGTTACTGAGAAGAATTAAATCGACTAGTCAAGTACAAAATAAAATTCAGGAGGTGCAGTATTCATGAAACGTACTTATCAACCAAATAAACGTAAACATTCAAAAGTACACGGTTTCCGTGCACGTATGTCAACTAAAAACGGACGTAAAGTTATCGCACGTCGTCGTCGTAAAGGACGTAAAGTTTTATCTGCATAAGCAGTTAAACCCTAACTACTTGAAAAAAGTAGTTAGGGTTTATTTTTTATGTCTAAGAAATGAAAAAATTGTTGTCCTCTAGTTGTTAAAGTCACGCCTCTATTATGCTTATTTAATTGAATATAATGGTGAGTTTCACAAAAATGAAAAAATGCTTTATCTAAATTACCACTTAAATGAAAAGTTCGTTCACTCCAATCAAGACAAGGTTTTATAAAATATCCTGGTTGAAGTTTAATAGCATTAAGATCAATACCCAATGTTTCAAAATAATGATAACCAGACTCTGTTAGTGTTAACGTGTGATGGGCTAAGATCATATAGTTTTGTTTTATTAAGAAATTAAAAAAAATAAACCCCTAGTTGCCCTGCTAAATGACAATAACAAGAACGTCCAAATTTTAATTGCTGATAATGTACACTTTGATTAAATGATGTAATTGTTTTAATAGGACTAATCACCATTAATTGTTCTAGTAATTCGGCAACTTCATTTGAACAAAGTTGTTAGTAAACATGACGTCCTTGCTTATAGTCATGTACCCAATTCATTTCTCGAAGTTTTTTTAAATGATAAGAAGCAGTGTGATTTTTAATTTTTGCCGCAGTAGCTAATTCATTCACGGTATGAAATTTACCGTCCATTAATATAGTAAGTATGGTTAAGCGTGAAGTATCAGCTAATAGTTTAGTTGATAATTGTATATTTGGTAAACCTCTAATATTAATCTGTCCTTTCGTTATAATATATCGATGTCGATAGAGATAAATACATATTATATTATACTAGGAGGTGGAGAAAATGTTTAGAAAAATAAATAAAGCAAGTTTTTACTATGGTTTTCCAGTTGTATTAATGACGACTAAAAATAACCAAGATAATATTACTGTTATTAGTTCGACATGGACATTAGGAAAGTATGTCGTATTGGGTTTAAGTATTAATAGTCAAGGATTTTTAAATATTCAAAATGGTAGTGATGTAACTTTAAATTTAGCTAATTCACAATTATGGCAAAATGTAGAAGCAATCGCTAAAACAACAGGCTGCATAGATGTACCCGTATATAAACAACAAGCAGGCTATGTATTTTGTGAAGATAAGTTTACATTAGGAAGATTTACTAAATTAGTTGGTGAAACGGTAGATACAGTAAGAATTAAAGAATGCCCTATTCATATAGAAACAAAGGTCAAATCAATTATGATAAAATCAGGTTTTGCGATTATAGAGTGTGAAATACATAATATTTTTGTTAATGAAACTATTTTATATGATGATACATATATAGATGTTGAAAAATGGCAACCACTAATTTATAAATTTAGAGAATATACTACAACTCATCAATCATTGGGTGTTAATTTTCGTTTTGAAGAATATAAATCATCTTTTTAAAATTTATATGTATCAATATTTGTAGGCGTTTGTATTTTTTGTTATGATTAAATGTATAACAATTAATGAATGGAGTATTTGTCGTGAAAAAACAATATCGCATAAAAAAAGAAAAAGATATTGCACAAATGTTTAAACAAGGAAAATCATGTGCAAATCGTCATTTTATTATTTATCGATTAAATAAACAACAATCTCACTTTCGTCTAGGCTTATCAGTAAGTAAAAAATTAGGTAATGCGGTCGTGAGAAATAAAGTTAAACGATACATAAGAGAAGTCTTCAATCAATTAGAAGATGATATTTTAAATGAATATGATATAATGGTAATAGCACGTCAAGGTGTTGAACAGTATGATTTTGTTCCATTTAAAAAATCGTTAAAACATGGATTGAAACTTGCAAAATTATTACACCGTCAAGAATAGATGGTAAGGAAGGTATGATATAAAATGACACAGAAAATCTTTAAAGGTGCAACAGTTAGTGAAGCGGTAGCACGAGGGTTGACTTATTTTAATTTAACTGAAGACGAAGTTAAAGTAGATGTTAAAGATGCAGGGTCTAAAGGTTTTTTAGGTTTTGGTAAACGTCAAGCAAGTGTCGAAATTACAGTGTTAAAATCATTAGTTACTCGTCATAAACAAACTACACAAGATCCGATGCCAGTTATTGAAAAAGTAGAAAAAGAAAATGTAATAGTTGAACCGCTTTTAAAGCCAGTTGAAAAAAAAGAGCAAGTCATAGATAAACAAGCAAGTATTGATGTTGTAATGGATTATTTAAAAAATATTGCACAAGATATGAATATTAATGATTTAACAATTGATGTAAACGCAATGCATCCCAATCTTAAATTAGAATTACATACTGAAGAAGCTGGTCGTTTAATAGGTAAAAGAGGGAATACATTAAATGCTTTACAACAATTAGCTCAAATTGTTTATATGAATCATTTAAAACAGTTTTCAATGGTAGAATTAGATATTGAAGGCTATAGAGAATTACGTGCACAAGCACTAGAAGAACTTGCACTTAATATGGCTAAAAAAGCAAAACATTTTGGTAAACCTATTAAATTAGAGCCCATGCCCTCTCATGAACGAAAAATTGTACATAAAGCTTTAGTTAATATCGCAAATATTTCCACGCATTCGGAAGGTAAAGAACCTTATCGTTATTTAGTAATAAAGGTAGATTAAATGAAAGTATTATTAACCACTGACTTATATTTACCAGTCATTAATGGCGTGGTAAGTTCAATTGTTACTTTGAAAGAAGAATTAGAAGTACAAGGTCACGAAGTGAAAATTTTAACTTTATCAAATTCTAGTAAATCGTACTATAAAGATAATGTCTATTACTTAAAATCTATTCCATTTAATATTTATCCAGATGTACGTTTACCTATTACGTACTTGGATAAATATTTAAATGAATTGATTGACTGGCATCCAGATATTATTCATAGTCATTGTGAATTTTTTAGTTTTATTTTTGCGAAACGTATTCATAAAAAAACAGGTGCACCATTGGTGCATACTTATCATACTTTATACGAACAATATGTTCAATATATTATGAAAATAGGTAAAATAAGTGAAAAAATGGTTGCGACAATGAGTAATTATGTTTTAAGAGATATGGATATGATTATTGTACCGACCAACAAAGTTAAATTACAATTAGAAGAGTATGGTGTACATAAAAAAATAGCGATTGTACCTACGGGTATTGATTTGACACAATATAGTCAACAGTTATCGAATGAAGCGCGTCAATTATTATTAGAACATCATCAATTGCCAAAAGATTGTAAGATTTTTTTAAGTGCTTGTAGACTAGGATATGAAAAAAATGTTGCAGAAAGTATTCAGCATTTTTATGAATTACTGCAGAAAACAGAAAACATTTTTTTATTAATTGTTGGTGATGGGCCAGCTCGAGAGTTGTTAGAAACGCAAGTTAAATCATTAGATATAGTTGATAAAGTTTGTTTTACTGGATTTATTCCACGTCAAAAAATGTGGCAATATTATCAATTAGGTGATATTTTCTTAAGTGCTTCAACGAGTGAAACACAGGGCTTAACATATATCGAAGCACTAGCGAGTGGTCTACCCCTACTATGTAAAAAAGATCATTGTTTAGATGAAGTGATATTTAGCGGTAAAAATGGTTATCAATATACATCAAGCGAACAATTTTTATTATATGCATTAACATTGTTAAATAATAAAAAAGTATGTCAAGATAGTTATCAATTTAATTGTCAGTATCGTAGTAAGTTTTCTAAACAAGTATTTGGTGAAAATATTATTAAAATTTATCAGGAAGCGATAAATATGATTAAATAAAGGGGTGTACTAACTTTTTAGTCACTCTCTTTTATATGAAAGGAGTTAGGATATGGAGTTTGATACAATTGCAGCAATATCAACGCCAAGAGGAGAAGGTGCAATAGGTATTGTAAGGTTAAGTGGTGATGAAGCGGTAGCGATTGTAGATAAGTTTTTTCAAAAACCTAATCGTCAATTATTAGCTGATTGTCAAAGCCATACAATACATTATGGTCATTTAGTTGATCCAGCAACAAATCAAATTATTGAAGAAGTAATGGTTTCTTTAATGTTGGCACCTAGAACATATACGAAAGAAAATGTTGTAGAAATTAATTGTCATGGTGGTATTATGACGATTAATAAAGTGTTAGAACTAGCTTTAACTTATGGTGCTAGATTATCTGAACCGGGTGAATTTACTAAACGTGCATTTTTAAATGGTCGTATTGATTTATCTCAAGCAGAAGGTATTATGGATTTTATTCGTTCTAAAACAGAGCGTGCACAACAAATTGCGATGTCACAAATGGAAGGACGTTTAAGTACTTTAATACAAACTTTACGCCAAGATATTTTACAAGTTCTAGCACAAGTAGAAGTTAATATTGATTATCCAGAATATGATGATGTAGAAGAAGCAACGACAGAATTTTTGTTAACTGTTGCACATCGTGTAGAAAAAGAAATTGATAAATTATTATTAACGAGTCAGCAAGGTAAAATTATGCGTGATGGTTTAGCAACAGCAATAATTGGACGTCCAAATGTTGGGAAGTCATCTTTATTAAATAATTTATTACAAGAAAACAAGGCCATTGTTACTGATATTGCTGGAACAACACGTGACGTTTTAGAAGAATATGTTAATGTGCGTGGTGTACCACTAAGATTGATTGATACGGCCGGTATTCGTGAAACAGAAGATGTTGTTGAAAAAATAGGTGTTGAACGTTCACATAAAGCCTTACAACAAGCAGATTTAGTGTTATTTGTATTAAATAATAATGAATCTTTAATCGAAGCAGACAAGCAACTTTTTGCATTAACACAAAATAAGGATGTCATTATTATTGTTAATAAGCAAGATTTAGAGAATCATCTAGATTTAGCACAAGTAAGAGAAATGATTGGAGAACATCCTTTGATTACAACATCAATGACACAACAACAAGGTATTGATGAATTAGAACAATTGATTGCCGATTTATTTTTTGCAGGTGATATCGAACAACAAGATGCGACATATGTTTCAAATAGTCGCCATATTGCTTTATTAAAACAAGCCAAAACATCTATGCAAGAAGCGGTAAAAACAGCAGAAATGGGTATGCCCATAGATATGGTACAAATTGATTTAGTTAAAGCTTGGGAACTATTAGGTGAAGTTATAGGTGAAGAAGTCAGTGATGCCCTATTAAATCAATTATTCTCACAATTTTGTTTAGGTAAATAGTAAAACCAGCTAGGCACATGTTACCTAGCTGATTTTTTATTGAGATTTGATAATTTTTCTTAATTCAAATTCAACTTTATTGTCATCAATATACTTATCTCCTTGTTTTGTAAAATGATAATCAACTTTTTTTATGGATTGTCCTGAGCTGTCATCAAATAATTCAAGTTTTAAAGTGTAGTTGCCATTTTCTTCGATGATGTCGTTAACTGTATATAAACCTTGCAAATAATAGTCTGCCAGTTGAGGTTTATTGTCAGCTGTATAAGTAGTGATATTATCATTTTCAATATTAATATGTTTATCATCCCAATCTGGATAATAAATACGTACATCACTATGGCCATATAATTGAGAATGACCGTTAAAATAATGCCCTTGTAGCGTAGATTGAGATTGGCAAGCTGTTAATAATGTCAGTAAACAAAGGGCGATTAATTTTTTCACATAGATCCCTCCTATTGAGTCAAAATATACGATAAGGTTATATATCTAATATATACTTAGAAATGTGATTAATCAATATTTTTGTCAGATTTTTCAGATATTTTAAATAACAATACACCTATAATAAATAAATAACTAACAAGTATATCACCGTCAGAACGAAATATAGATTTATCAAATAAGCAATAGATTGAAATTAGAAAAGCACATACAATGAATATTACCCCTATTTTTTATTTGTCATTAGTGTTTCCTTATATTACCGCACTTTGTTTGCTGTATCTTTCAAAAAAGGCACATTTTTTCAAAATGTTTTTTTGCAAGAGCTACTCTTTGTTTTTTGTTCAAACAAATCTTGATCCAAAAGTAGCATACTTAGTGGAACAATCGATTTATCAGAGAAAAATCGACATTTTTATGATGAAATTATAAATTTTGAAAAGGATTAAATATGGAAAAAATTTTATAAAATATGTTGATAAATATTTAGATATATATATCATTATATTATATAAGTGTAATAAATGCTTTCAAAAAATTATTTTATCAAATATCCCTAATATGGTTAAAATGTTAAACTGAGAAGTTAGATAGAATTTATTGGTGAAGCAGATAGATATGTAAGAGGTGATAAATATGTTTAAAAAACGTCAAGAAAAAAGAGATGAGTTTATGGCATATATTCGTAATATTTATAATAATGATGATTTGAATTTAAGTAATAATTTAAAAGAAGCGTTAGTAAAATGTGCCAAAGGTATTGAAAATCGAGACAGAATAAGTTATCTAGCTTATCATTTATATCCTAGTGTTATTGGTGAGTTAACAAGAGATGATTTAAAACAATCTGTTGAATTATTAAATTTCAAAAAATATTTAGAAAAAAAGAAATGGTACTATACTATAGGTGCTGTGACAATTACGAGATAAATGTAAGATTGTGGAAAAGATAGGACGTGAGTGTTCTATCTTTTTTATTATAATTAATATTGCGATTTTGTTGAAATGCAGGGTGTTTCTGACTATAATAAAAAAGAATTAAATAAATTGTGGTGAAAGCACAAGAGTGACTGTCTGATTAGACAGTGACTTGTTGTGTTTTTTTGATAATGAAAATAATCTGGAGGAAAATAAGATGAATGAATTTGACTATGATGTCATTGTCGTTGGTGCTGGTCATGCTGGTGTTGAAGCTGGTTTAGCATCAGCTCGTAAAGGTGCCAAAACTTTAATGTTAACAATTAATGTAGATGCGGTCGCATTTATGCCTTGTAATCCATCGGTTGGTGGACCAGCAAAAGGAATTGTTGTGCGTGAAATTGACGCATTGGGTGGACAAATGGGTAAAACAATAGATAGAACGCATATTCAAATGCGTATGTTAAATACAGCAAAAGGTCCAGCAGTGCGTGCATTACGTGCACAAGCTGATAAAAAAGAATATGAACAAATGATGAAACAAGTGATTGAAGATGAACCTAATTTACATATTCTACAAGGTATGGTGCAAAAATTAATTGTAGAAGATAATCAAGTAACAGGTGTATTAACGCAATTAGGTACGAAGTTTAATGCAAAGGCAGTGATTTTAACAACAGGAACTTTTTTACGTGGTGAAATTATTGTTGGTGATTTGAAATATTCGAGCGGGCCTAATCATCAACAACCGTCTATTAGCTTAGCTGAAAATTTAGAAGAATTAGGTTTTGAAGTAGTTAGATTTAAAACTGGGACACCACCACGTGTGAATGGTGATTCAATTGATTACAGTAAAACAGAAATTCAACCTGGGGATGAAGTGCCACGTGCATTTAGTTATGAAACAACTGAATTTATTATGGATCAATTGCCATGTTGGTTAACTTATACTAATGAAGGTACGCATAAGATTATTGATGATAATTTACATCTGTCAGCGATGTATTCAGGTATGATTAAAGGAACTGGTCCACGTTATTGCCCTTCTATTGAAGATAAATATGTACGTTTCAATGATAAATCACGTCATCAATTATTTCTTGAGCCAGAAGGACGTCATACTAAAGAAGTTTATGTGCAAGGTTTATCAACTTCATTACCTGAACATGTACAACGTCAAATGTTAAAATCTATTGCGGGACTTGAAAATGTTGATTTAATGCGTCCAGGTTATGCAATTGAGTATGATGCAGTTGTACCTACGCAATTATGGCCAACATTAGAAACAAAATTAATTAAAAACTTGTATACAGCAGGTCAAATTAATGGAACGAGTGGTTATGAAGAAGCTGCGGGTCAAGGGTTAATGGCAGGTATTAATGCAGCTGCACGTGTGTTAGAACAGCCTGAATTAGTATTAAGTCGTAGTGAAGCTTATATCGGGGTGTTAATTGATGATTTAGTAACAAAAGGCACGAATGAGCCTTATCGTTTATTAACATCACGTGCTGAACATCGTTTATTATTACGTCATGATAATGCTGATTTACGTTTAACTGATATTGGTTATCAAATTGGTTTAATTTCACAAGAACGTTATCAACATTTTGTAAATAAACGTCAACAAATTGAAGATGAAATTTTACGTTTGTCGGAAATGCGTATTCGCCCTACTGCACATACACAAAGTGTGATAGAAAGTAAAGGCGGTGCATTATTAAAGGACGGTATTTTGGCAGTTGAATTATTACGTCGTCCTGAAATGACGTATCAAGATATTATTTCTATTTTAGAAGAAGAGATAGTTGTTTCTGATGAAGTTGCTGAACAAATTGAAATTCAAGTCAAATATGAAGGTTATATTAAAAAATCTTTACAACAAGTGGAAAAATTAAAAAAATTAGAGAATAAACGTATTCCTGACAATATTGATTATGATGCTATTCACTCATTAGCTTTAGAAGCACGTGAAAAATTAAAAAAAGTACGTCCTTTATCTATTGCGCAAGCATCACGTATTTCTGGTGTTAACCCAGCAGATATTTCTATTTTATTAGTTTATTTAGAACAAGGTAAGATTGCGAAAGTAGCAGGTGAAATACATGAATAAAGCACAATTTATTGAATTATTAAAACAACATGGTTATGAATTATCAGCTTATCAATTAACTCAATTAGATACTTACTTTCAGTTGTTAGTAGAATGGAATGAAAAAATTAATTTAACAGCGATTACTGATGAAGCTGGCGTTTATTTAAAACATTTTTATGATTCAATGTCATTGGCTTTTTACTATGATTTATCTAAGGTGGATAAATTATGTGATGTTGGTGCAGGTGCTGGTTTTCCAAGTATTCCTTTAAAAATATTGTACCCTCATTTACAAATAACAATTATTGATTCTTTGAATAAACGTATTAAGTTTTTAGAACATTTAGCAGAAGCGTTAAAATTGGAACAAATGACTTTTGTTCACGCTCGAGCTGAAGAAGCGGGAAAAAATAAATTGTATCGTGAACAATTTGAGGTTGTAACAGCACGTGCGGTTGCACGTATGAGCGTATTAAGTGAGTTGTGTTTACCATTAGTTAAACTTGGAGGGCAATTTGTAGCATTAAAAGCGCAACAAACACAAGATGAATTACAAGAAGGCACAAAAGCAATTACGACTTTAGGTGGTAAATTAGTAAAAATTGAAGATTTTATTTTACCAATTGAACAAGCAGAACGTCATATCGTTATTATAGATAAACGTAAACAAACACCAAATAAATATCCGCGAAAACCAGGTACACCAAATAAAGAACCTATTATTTAATAGGTTCTTTATTTTTATTATAATATATAAATTCTAGACTATTTTATGAATATGATTTAGTTTAATTAGTTTTTAATTGAATAGTCAGTTAATCAAAAGTTGATACGGCTCGATTTAAATTCTTGATTGCAGCTCAAGGTACTATGTGGTATTATATAAACGACGATAGAAAACGATTTCATTTTTTAAAGGAGTCATAAAATGGATATTCAAACAAAAGTAATAGAACAAGTTAATGATGAAGCGATTACACAAATAAAACTAATTAATGATTTAGGTGTTGAGGTACACATTTTGACATTAGGTGCAACTTGGCAAGCTTTATTAGTTCCACAAGCAAATGGTCAATTTAAAAATATAGTACTAGGACACGAGAAACCTAGTCAATATAATATGAATGGTATTTGTGCAGGACAATCTATTGGGCGTGTTGCAGGTAGAATTAAAGAAGGTAAAATTGTGGTAGAGAATCACATTTATCAATTAGATCAAAATAATAATGGTCATTGTTTACACGGTGGTACTCAAGGTTTTCATCGTCAGAATTGGCAATATCAAACTTTTGCAACAACTGATAAAGTATGTGTCACATTATTTTACAAAGCAGAGCAAAGCAAAGATAAGTTTCCAGGAGATATGATAATAAGCGTGACGTATCGTTGGGATAATCAAAATTGTTTAAAAGTAAGTTACAAAGCAACAGATATTACAAAAACTACGCTATTTAATCCTACAAATCATGTCTATTTTAATTTAGGAGATAGCGATGATTTATCACATCATTCATTATTTATTGCATCAAATCATTATCTTGAAACAACGAGTGAGTTAATTCCAACAGGGAAATTATTATCAGTAGAAAATACACCTTATGATTTTCGTCAATCTAAAAATTTGATGGAAGCTATTAAAATAACAGGTGGATTAGATGATGCCTTTATTGTAAATACAGACCAAATGATTGCCAAATTAGTAGATGAAAAAAGTGGAGATGCAGTTGCCATGTATTCGCAACGTAATGGTTTAGTGGTCTATAGCTTTAATTTTCCAGAAAATCATGTGTATTTTAGTCGTAGTCAAGGTCGTGTTAATCAAAAACATGAAGGTGTGGCATTAGAAGCACAAACATTGCCCGATGCTATTCATCATGAACATTTCGGGAATATCTTGGTACATCCAGATCAACAAGTGACGCATACTATTAAATATCAATTTGATTTAAAATCATTGGAGGATTTATAAATGAATACAATAGAATTAAAACAAGCTTTTACAACTATTTTTAATGAACAAGCAGAGGCAATATTCTTTTCACCAGGACGTATTAATTTAATTGGTGAACATACTGATTATAATGGTGGGCATGTATTTCCAGCTGCGATTACTCTAGGTACATATGCTGCAACAAGAAGACGTGCAGATAAAACTATTCGTTTGTATTCTGCTAATTTTGAATCATTGGGTATTATTGAATTAACACTTGATTCTCTTGAGTATGATGCTAAAGATCATTGGACAAATTATGTTAAAGGTATGTTATTATTTCTTCGACAAGCCGGTCATAAAATAGAACATGGTTTTGACGTATATATTTATGGTAATATTCCTAATGGTTCGGGGTTATCATCCTCTGCTTCTTTAGAATTATTAGTAGGTATTATTGCAGAAGAATTATATGATTTAGAATTAACAAGATTAGATTTAATTAAAATTGGTAAACAAACAGAAAATGATTTTATTGGTGTGAATTCAGGCATTATGGATCAATTTGCTATTGGTATGGGTGCTGATAATCATGCGATTTATTTAAATACTAATACTTTGTCATATCAGTTAGTTCCTCTTGATTTACAAGATAATGTTATTGTAATTATGAATACAAATAAACGTCGTGAATTAGTGGATTCGAAATACAATGAACGTCGTTCAGAATGTGAACAAGCCGTAAAAGAATTAAATGAGGAAATAACTATTGATACTTTAGGGCAATTAACTGCACAACAATTTGATGAATATGCGTATTTAATTAAAGATCGTAATCGTCTTAAACGTGCACGTCATGCTGTTTTAGAAAACGAAAGAACATTGCATGCTGTTGAAGCATTGAAAATAGGTGATTTAAACAAATTAGGTCGTCTAATGAATGCATCTCATGTATCATTAGAACATGATTATGAAGTTACAGGTGACGAACTAGACACATTAGTTCATACAGCATGGCAACAAGAAGGTGTTTTAGGTGCGCGTATGACAGGTGCTGGTTTTGGTGGATGTGCTATCGCAATTGTTCAGCGTGATAAAGTTAAACAATTTATGGCTAATGTAGAGCAAATATATATTGAAAAAATTGGTTATGCACCAAGTTTTTATATTGCAGAAGTTGCTGGGGGTTCACGTGTGTTATCAAACTAATGTTTTAGAATCATTCGTTAATCAAATTATTGAACATAGTGACTATCAACCTGTAGATAAAAACTATTTGATGAATCGCATCATGCATTTAGTAGGGAATGTGGAGCATGATCATATTGTTTCAAATCACAATATGATTGATTTAAAAGATGAATTAGTAACTATTGCTGTGAATAATGGTGTATGCAAAGACACATTATCAGCTAAATCACATTTAGGTGCAGAATTAATGAATTTTATTACACCTATTCCAAGTAAACTTAATCAACAATTTTGGGAAACCTATAAACAAAATCCAATACAAGCAATTAAAAATTTTCATGAATTATCACAAAAAAATGATTATATTAAAGTGGCAGATGTTGCAAAAAATATTGAATTTAAAGTACCAACCAAATACGGTGATTTAGAAATTACAATAAATTTATCTAAACCAGAAAAAGATCCGAAAGAGATTGCGGCAGCTAAATTAGCAAGCAATACAGAATATCCACAATGTATGTTGTGTATGGAAAATGAAGGGTATCAAGGGCGTCTAGGTTATCCAGCACGCACCAATCATCGCATTATTCGGATGAAGCTAAGTGGAGAAAGTTGGGGATTTCAATATTCACCCTATGCTTATTTTAATGAACATTGTATTTTTTTAAATGAAGCGCATGTACCAATGATAATTAATCAAACGACATTTAAAAATTTGTTGAGAATTGTCGATATTTTTCCAGGTTATTTTGCAGGTTCAAATTCTGATTTACCTATTGTTGGGGGTTCTATTTTAACACATAATCATTATCAAGGTGGTAAACATGTATTTCCGATGGAAAGCGCACCTTATGATATAAAGTTTACTTTTAAAGGGTATGAAGATATACAAGCTGGTATTGTCAAGTGGCCAATGTCAGTGATTCGTTTAACAGGTAATCAACCTCAGCGTTTAATTGAATTAGCCGAAACAATTCGTTTAGCTTGGCGTGATTATTCTGATGAAGTAGTAGATATTATCGCATACACAAAAGAAACACCGCATCACACGGTAACTCCTATTGCACGTAAACGTGGTGAACAATTTGAGCTGGATATTGTATTGCGTGATAATCATATATCAGAAATGTATCCAGATGGTGTTTATCACCCACATCAAGATGTGCATCATATAAAAAAAGAAAATATTGGATTAATTGAAGTTATGGGATTAGCGATTTTACCTCCGCGTTTAGCAACAGAATTACAAGAGGTCGAAAAATTTTTATTAGATCAACCAAATGAAATAGCTGAATATCATTTGGCATGGGCAGAAAAAATTAAACAGAGTAATCATGATTTTAAAGATGTTAAGCATATTATTCAACAAGAATTAGGATATGTTTTTATACGTGTTTTAGAAGATGCGGGTGTTTATAAACGTGATGAACAAGGACAACAAGCTTTTAGAAGATTTATTGATAGTATAGGTGTGAATGAAATGTAAGAAAAATGATTGTATAATTTAAAGTGCTGATGATTTTGTCATTAGCACTTTAAATTATAATTTTTAAAAATGATGAATATTAGTTGATGCTTTACTTATCGTTTTTTTAAACGAAATAGTGAATTGATTGAAGGAAAGAGTGAGCCTATAAGCATAGGAAGAAAATTAATTTTATATAAGGTTAGGCTTAGAAAAACGATGAATAAAATGATAACCCATGGATTTAATGTCATTGTGATTTCATCATTATTTGTGATTTCTAGTTCATTTGATTTGAAAAATTTATGTCGGATTTGTAAGGTTTGTGATTGTTGTGGTAAATCTAATGTGATTTGTTTGTCATTTATATGACAGTTGAATTTATCATTAATAAAAATATCAAAATGATGAGAAATATTTGTATTGATATGAAGTAAAGTCATAATAGCAACCTCCTTTTAGCTTGTGAATTGTAAGATATTTGAATAAGGTGCAATGCGTAATTGAAAGCCATACTTCCAAGTAATTAGAATAGAGATAAAAAGTAAGAAAAAACTAATTATGCCACAATACATCAGTAGAATAAATAAACCCCATAATAGATAAACCCCAGGATGAATAGTAACAAATACGGTATCTTGATCTTGCACAGTAATTGTTTGCGAATTTATAAAACGATGAGTGATTTGTAAAGTATTATGTTGATGAGGTACATTGACAATACATGTTTTACGTTTTTTCATGCTGTCAGTATGTATATTATTAATCATAATATCAAAATTATTAAAGAGTGGCAGTGAATAATTTACTTGAATTTTATACATGAAATCAACTCCTTACCACTATTTTACCATATTAAGTAAGCGATTTCTAATTAGAAATAAGTTTAATTGACTTTATCTAGATAATAGCAATCTCACCAAAAAAATGTTAAACTTAGACCTTAAGATATAAAAATGAGGTGCTTGTAATGAAGCAGTTGTTTAAACAGATGATCTTGATAATTATTGCTTTGATAATCGGTTTAATTATTAATCAATTACTGTTTACGGATTATTTATTAACCTATATTTATGTGCCACAAGGCTATATGTCAAGTTATTTTTATTTAAGCTGGCTTGGTTTAGCACTAATGATATACAGTTTTTTACATTATATAATTTCAGGTTATTTACCCGTAGTTGTTTTTACTATGCTAGTTATTTGTTACTGGATTTTAATGATCGGTTTATTATTTTTTAAAACAAAAAATACACAAGGTATTAATTTAGATTTTATAACGTATATGAGATATGCATTATTTGATAAGATGACTATGTTAATTGCAGTGCTTAATATTATTATGTTCATTCCATTAGGCATGCATATGAGATATTTTAAAATGGGTTGTTTTAGATCAATCTTTATCAGTACTTTTATTTTAATGATTATTGAAGTGATTCAATTTATTTTTAGAGTAGGTATATTTGATATAGGTGATGTGATATTGAATATGTTAGGTATTGTTATGGGTTATTTATTACCTATCTATTTTCATTATCAATATTATTGTATTAAAATTAAGTTAGGTTATTCATCTTGACATTTAAAGTGCTTTTCATAATAATCAAGATAAGTAGTTAAGTGTAGTCCAACAGCGATCATCTCGGGTAGGAATAAGTGATTTTTTAACGAAAATTATTCCTACCCTTTTAGTCTATTTAGGAGGAAACAATGAAGAATAAAAAACGTGTGGTGGTTAAAATTGGGAGTAGTTCATTAACGACGATAGACGGACAAATTAATCATCAAAAATTAGAAGAACATACAAAAGCAATTTATAAAATGCGTGAAGCAGGTCATGAAGTAATTTTAGTTTCTAGTGGTGCTGTGGCAGCGGGGTTTGGTGCTTTAGGATTTGAAGAACGTCCAAAAGCTTTGGCCGATAAACAAGCATGTGCGGCGATTGGTCAGAGTTTATTAATTCAACATTATATTAAACATTTTGCGCCCTATCAATTAATACCCGCACAAATTTTATTAACGAAAGCAGACTTTTTGAGTCATCAACATTTTCAAAATATATATACAACGATTAATCATTTGTTACAGTATGGTGCGATTCCAATTATTAATGAAAATGATACGGTATCAACAGATGAATTAGCTTATGGTGATAATGATGTGTTAAGTGCTTTAGTTGCAGGATTTTTACAAGCGGATAGTTTAATTATTTTAACGGATATTGATGGCTTATATGATAAAAATCCTAAAGTACATTCAGATGCTAAACGTTATCAGTTTGTGAGCGAAATTACTGAAGAATTGTATGCATTAGCAGGCGGTGCTGGTTCAAGTGTAGGGACTGGTGGTATGTATACTAAATTAAAAGCAGTTGAGAAGGCACAAAGTTTCGGTGTCGAAACATTTATTGGTTTAGGTGAAGGTGAAGATAAATTATTAGATATCATTGACGGTAAAGGTGCGGGTACTTACTTTGGTAATCATGAAAAACATATGCAAAGAAGTAAACAATGGTTAGCCCATCACGCTAAACCACAAGGTAAATTATTTATAGATAAAGGTGCTGCACTAGCTTTATGTGAGCGAGGACATAGTTTGTTACCAGTGGGTATTGTTAAGGTAGAAGGCTATTTTAAAGCTTTTGATGTTGTAGAAGTGTATAATGAAAATGAATTATTAGGACGTGGTCAAGTTGAATATAGTGCAGAACAATTAAACCAAGTCAAAGGGTTATCCAGTGATGTTGCTAAAGCTTATGCAAAAAGCCATAAAGCATCAGCTATTCATAGAGATAATTGGGTACAATTAAAATAAGGAAGAGAGATTATGAGCGAATTATTAACAAAAGCAAAAATATTAAAACAGACAAGTTATCAAATGTCACAAGTAACAACAGCACAAAAAAATGAAGCTTTAGCTTTAATTGCACAAGCTTTACTTGATAATGAAGCAACTATTTTATCAGCGAATGCACAAGATGTATTGTTAGGGCAACAAAATGGTTTATCCGCTTCATTAATAGATAGATTAACAATTAATTCACAACGATTATTAGATATAAGCCAAGCAGTTAAAAAACTAATTGATTTACCTGACCCTGTCGGTCAAATTGTCAAACAATGGACTTTACCTAATGGTTTGAAAATTACAAGACAATCTGTGCCATTAGGTGTTGTAGGTATGGTTTATGAGGCGCGTCCTAATGTAACGGTCGACGCAGCAACATTATGTTTGAAATCAAGCAATGTTGTACTATTAAGAGGAAGTACGAGTGCTAAACAGACGAATATTGCACTTGTTAAAGTTATGAAAGCAGCTTTAGCTCAATCGGCTATTTCACCAGACGCTATTCAATTATTAGAAGATACATCACGCCAAACGGCAAGTGAAATGTTTAAATTAAAAACTTACTTAGATGTTTTAATTCCAAGAGGTAGTGCTAATTTGATTCAAACGGTGATTGAACAAGCTTCTGTACCTGTCATTGAAACAGGTGCAGGTAATTGTCATGTTTATATTGATAAAGATGCACAAGAAACGATGGTTAATGAGATTATTAAAAATGCTAAAGTGCAAAGACCATCTGTTTGTAATGCAATAGAAACTGTGTTGATTCATCAAGATTATCCACATGTGGAAAGTTTAATTAAAACTTTACAAGCATGTGATGTAACGATTCATGCTGCAACAGCACTACATCAACAATATACAGAGACATTACTAGCTACTGAAGAAGATTTTGCAACAGAGTATTCTGATTTAGAAATTGCGATGACATATGTACCAACACCAGAAGCGGCAATTCATCATATTAATCAATATGGTACTAAGCATTCAGAAGCTATTATAAGTCATACAGAAGAAAATGTTGTAAAATTCTTTAGAGATGTGGATGCTGCAGTATTATATCATAATGCATCAACACGTTTTACAGACGGTGAACAATTTGGTTATGGTGCTGAAATTGGCATCAGTACTCAAAAGTTACATGCACGTGGCCCAATGGGCTTAATTGCGCTAACAACAACAAAAGAATTAGTAGAAGGAAGCGGTCAAATTAGATCATAGGAGGATAATAAAATGCCACAACAAATTATTAAATTTTGGTTTGAAGAAATTGATAGAACACAATGGTTTGCGAAATCAGATGATTTTGATAAGTTAATTGAAGAAAGATTTGGAGATTTACATCAACAGGCAACACGAGGCGAATTAGCACATTGGCGTACAACAATGGAAGGACGTTTAGCAGAAATTATTGTCTTAGATCAATTTTCACGTAATTTATACCGTGATGATGCACATGCTTTTGCTTATGATGGTATGGCATTAATTTTAGCACAAGAAGCAATTAAACAATCAGAGTTTGATTCATTATCTGCAGATTATCAAGCCTTTATTTTATTACCATTCATGCATTCAGAATCACGTGTGATTCATCAGCAAGCAGAGCAATTATTTAATCGTCCAGGATTAGAAAATAATTATCAATTTGAATTAAAACATAAAGTAATTATAGATCAATTTGGGCGTTATCCGCATAGAAATAAAGTCTTAGGGCGTGTATCAACACCAGAAGAATTGGAGTTTTTGAAAGGACATAGTGGATTTTAATGTCAAAATTATCTTTTAACGCAACACAGCTTAAAATTATTGCAGTGATCTTTATGATAATTGATCATTTACATACATATTTAAATTTTTTACCAGATTGGATCGTATTTTTTACTAGATTTGTGGCACCTTTATTTATCTTCTTATTAGTAGAAGGTTTTATTTACACGAGTAATCGTATGAACTATTTAATTAGATTATTATCTGCCAGTATTATCATGTTAATAGGAAACATGGTTATTAATATTATATTTCATCAAGTAGATGTTATGACGGGGCAACATGATGTCTTTTCATTAATACAAGGTAATAATATTTTTATGACTTTGACATTAGCTTTTGTTATCTTATGGTTATTAGAGTTAATGGGCACTAAACAAAAATTAGATAAACTACCGTATATTATTATTTTTATTATCTTAGTGAGTTTGAGTATACTTGTAGAAGGTGGACCTTATTTAATACCTTTAGCGATAATATTTTATATATATCGTCAACAACGTTCTAAATTAATGGTATGGACGGCATTATTTTGTTTATTAGTATTAATTAGTGATTTATTAGGTTTAAAATCAGCAATGTCACTAATGTCACCTTATCAATATTTCACATTTAATAGTCAATTTTTTATGATTTTAGTGATACCTTTTATTTATTGGTACAATGGTCAATTAGGTAAAATGAAAGTCATAGGTCATAAATATTTCTTCTATACAATTTATCCCCTACACTTATGGGTATTAAGAGTTTTAAGAATTATATTGAATTAATAAAAAAACCACATTTATCATATTAGATAAGTGTGGTTTTATAATTTAAAGAGTTGATGGATTGTTAATACTAGATTGAATAAAAAAATAAAGGTGTTGCTACAAATTATATATCCTTATTCTGTTTACATAAGTATACTCAAACCATAGAATAAAAATAATGTTATAATATAACTATACAAATTGAAGGAGGCTATGACATGGAAAATTTAAAAATAGACTATGGTTACTTAAATTATAAATATGTAAATGATATAAAAGTTAGAATGTCACATCACAATACAGCATTGGAAGGCAATACACTTACTTTATCTGAAACCATTTCAATTATTTTACATCAAACGTATGTTAATATGGAACAAAACAAAAATATTGATTTACGTGAGATTTATGAAGTTGTGAATTTAGGAGAAGCTTTCGACTTTATTTTAAAAAATAAAAATGAATTAAATATGTCTCATATTAAAAAAATAAATGAAATCGTTCTGGATAAATTAAACGCTAATCGTGGTTTGTTTAAAGAACATCAAAATTATATTATAGGCGCTTCATTCAATACTGCCACACCTCAGGAAACACCATATTTAATGCAACAATTAATAGATAACACAAGATATAGATTAGATCATTCTGAAGATACTCTAAGTAAAGTTGAATCAATATTAGATATGCATATTCAATTCGAACGTATTCATCCATTTGCTGATGGTAATGGTAGAACAGGAAGATTGCTAATTAATCAACTACTATATAATGAAAACCTACCATTTTTAATTATCGAGAAAAAAGATGAAGCTGAATATTTACAGTACCTAGATAAACAAGATTTGAAAGGGTTTGTAAATTTTTCATTGCCTAAAATGAGACAAGAAAAAGAAAGATTAATTTCATTTAATTTAAATCATGAAAAATACGAAAAGAAAAATAATCAGTATTAAAAAGTAATAGAAGACAGATAATTATTTGTTTACTATTACTTTTTATGATTCTATAATTTAAAGTGTTGATGATAAAACTATCAATACTTATTTTTAAATATAGTATAAAAATATTATAAAAGTTTAATTCTAACTATAGATAACATGTTATTTTAATCTTAGTATGATACAATATATTCAAAGTATTCTATTGAAAGGAAGAAAATATAATGAATAAATCCGTCTTGAATATGTATTTTCAACAATCAGGAATAGATAAAGACTATATGATTAATAAAGTACATAAAGATTTTGATAAATTCTTATTAGGTGAAAAGATACCGACATTTAATCAGTTGAAAAAAATCGCTAAAGCATTTGGTATACCTGTTGGCTTATTATTATTGTCAAAGCCAATAGAAACACCAGAACTCAAACTTAATTTCAGAACAATAGCATCTGAATATCTTAATTATCAAAGTAAAGAACTTCAAGATACTATTCAAGAAATGAAAATGAAACAAGAATTTTTACAAAGTCAAATTAGTTATGAGTTAAGTTTTATTGGTGAATTTACGATTAAAAATAATGTAGAAGAAGTTGCTAATAGTATTAGAAAAGTACTTAATTTACCAATTGATTATTATGATCATGTAAATGGCAATGAAATTTTAAATTATATGAGATTAAAAATAAATCAAGCAGGTATATTTGTTTTTTTTAATGGGAAAGTTAAAGACAATACGAAAAGATTACTAAATGTTAAAGAATTTCGTGGATTTGTATTGACTGATAAAAAGGCACCTATCATTTTTATTAATCAGAGAGATACTAAAAATGCCCAACTCTTTACTTTAGTTCATGAATTAGTGCATTTATTTATAGGTGAATCAGAAATTTTTGGGAGTCAAAATGAAGTTGATGATTATGATTTAGTCGAAACATTTGTGAATAAAGTGACTGCAGAACTACTAGTACCTAAGTATAAATTTTTAAAATTACAAAAAGATAAGAAAAGTATTAAAGAGTTGGCAAATACTTTTAAAGTTAGTGAATTTGTAATTATAAGAAGATTATTTGATAATCAATTAATTGATAAACATCAATATTTACATTTTCATCAGCAATTATTAGAGAATTATGAGAAAAATGCACAACAACAAAAATTAAAAAATACAGGTGGTAATTATAATCATAATTTAAAATTTAGAATTGATAACAATTTTTTTAAATATGTTGACAATGCATTGGAAAATGAAACAATATCGTATACAGATGCTTATCATATTATTGGTGTAGGTTATAAAGGATATAAAATATTGAAGGAGAGTAAGTAAAAATGTTTTTATTAGATAGTAATATTTATATTTCATTTTATGAAAGATATTATCCAGTTGAGATATTTCCTAGTTTTTGGGATGAATTTACGAAAATATTAAATACTCGAATAATTATTCCTAAAGTAGTTGTTGATGAAAATTATCAAAGTCAGTGGTTTGCTAAAGAATATTTGAAAAATAATTATCAAAAACAGTTATTTGATCATAAAACATGTATGAAAGAATGGGGTGAGGTGCTGGAGTATATTAGTGAAAGTTCATTTTACAATGACAAAGCTTTGTGGTCAGATAGAGGATGGGCTAACGAGCATATTGCTGATGGTTGGTTAATAGCCATAGCTAAAAATAAAGGTTATGTGATAGTGACTGATGAAATGGCTAATATAAATCTAAATTCAAATTATCCAAGCAAAAACGCCAAATTACCAGATGTTGCCAAAGCGTTTGATGTTAAGTGTATTTCTCGTTTAGACTTTTTTAGAGAAATAGGTTTAAAAATTTAAAGCTCATCATAATATAGACTAAATTAGTTGATAGTATGATGAGCTTTTATTATTTAATGTTTGATTGTGTTTTGAATGCTAACTAAAAACGAAGTTTTATCAGACTAATACTTATACTATAAGACCATTTCTTTTTCTCTAAATAGTATTTAAAGTTTGTTAATTGCGTTGAGGGTTTAAAATCAATTCTAGTTAATTCATTAATAACAGCGGGATATAAGTGATAAGCTAAAAAATTTAATTTATCTCCAGCTTCAATGCCGTGTGCACATTTAATTAATGCTTTTTTTAAATTATCGCTTAAGTTTAGAGTGTCATCATTATAGATAGTTCGAATGTGAGACATAAATTCAGCTCTTTGTTGTTGTCGTTTTTTAAACATCATTTTCACCTAATTTCTCTTTATTTGTGATAATGATAATTAGTTTATTGATTTGGTTTAATATAAAAACCTGTGACTTCCATGTCGGTAAAAGAAATGAGACGTGGATGTTGTTGATAAAATGATAAGGCTTTGTGATTACTACTGTGACTATCTGTTAATAAGAATATTTGATAAATTGTTGAGGGTAGATTATCTAAAGCTTTGTTTAATAATGTTGTACCAATACCTTGATGTTGATAATCTGGCAGAACGATAATATCTTGAATAAGTTCAACATAAGCACCGTCACCAATTGTACGAATGATACCAACTAATTGGTCATTGTCCCAAGCACTAATGACTTGATTGGCTTGATGAAGTAAAGTGGTTAAATTATTGATACGCTTAGTATAGGCTACCCAACCTACGGCACTATATAATTGTCGTAATTGATGGTCAGAAATATTTTTAATTGTTTTATAGTTAATCATATGTATTCCTCCTTTTTATAACAACGCTTACAAATATAGTCTAATTTAATCAAAAATATTTGTCAATGTTGTCATATATAATTGACAAGAAATAGTTGTTATTTTATAATATGGGTAAGTAAATAAATATTTTTTTAAAGTTTTGTGTCGTTTATATATGACAAAGAGGTGGGAATCATATGGAGAAATTAGTGAATAAATTATTTCATTATCAAGTATCGCAATTTAAAGATAGAGATGAATATCAAAAAAATATGATTTATCAAATTTATGCGAAAGCAGATATTTTAATATCTTATGTACTAAATTTCATTATGATGGCATATTTTATGTGGGATAAATATAATGGTGTCATTTCTGTTGTGCCTATTTTATTAGGACTACCTTTAATAATTAAAGAATTATATGTTCACACGATGATGAAAATGGATTGTCAACACTTATCTGAACAAAAAATATAAGGGTGTTGATACAAATTATATACTATTATTTAAATAATATTTTTTGAATTGAATAGGTGTTTCATAATTCAACCCACCATGGTAACGAACATGGTTCCACCAATTAACAAAATCAAATAGTAATAATTGAAGTTGTTCTAGTGTTTTAAAATGATGTTGATAAATAAATTCTGTTTTAAATGATTTGTAGGTTGATTCTGCAACGGCATTATCATAAGGGCAGCCTTTATGGCTAAGTGAACGTTTAATATTGAAAGTTGAAAGTAGTGTATCAATTGTTTTATTATCAAATTCTTTACCACGATCAGTATGAAATAAATGAATTTTATTAAGTGCATAAGGAATCGTTTTAAAAGCATTT
>NZ_JBZXTS010000011.1:0-39433 GCF_058895785.1 Staphylococcus sp. B1(2026) | reverse complement strand
TTTTAGTGTCCACCATAAGGGGAGCATATCACGATTATTTTTATTTATAGGCTAGTTTTTCCCAGATTCTTAAATTATAGAACCAAAGTAATAAGTCTTAAGAATAACTGATCAATCGGTTGTTCCTGAGTCTTGTTTTCCTATTTAGTTTTGCAATTGTGAATAAATTTAAAACGAAAAATGAATTTTTTGTGAAAAATATATTGACTGAAAACGCTTGCTATGATATATTTTGTATAAGTTAATAAAAGCGGAGAGATGAGAGCATAGAAAAATAGTCTGAGATACTGTTAGGACTAGATTTACTATGCTCTTTTTATCGCTTATAACAAAATAGGAGGGATATTAAATGGAAGCATTTATAGGAGAGTTATTTGGTACAGCAATTTTAATTGTTTTTGGAGCAGGGGTTTGTGCAAATACCAGTCTTAATAAATCTTATGCTAAGGATTCTGGATGGATTGTTGTCGCATTAGGTTGGGGATTGGCAGTGACATTAGCCATCTATGCAGTAGGTAATATTAGTGGTGCTCATTTGAATCCAGCAGTAACGTTAGCACTTGCATTAGCAGGTACATTTAAATGGAATTTAGTTGTGCCATATATTATTGCTCAATTGTTAGGTGCAATGATAGGTTCGGCAATTATTTATTTACAATTTTTACCACATTGGAAAGCAACTCAAGATGCGGGGATAAAGTTGGGTGTATTTGCAACTGGTCCAGCAATCAAACATACTTTTAGTAATGTGATGAGTGAAGTTTTAGGTACACTTGTACTAGTATTAGGATTACTATATATTGGAACAAATAATTTTGTAGATGGCTTAAATCCATTAGTAGTAGGTGCTTTAATTGTTGCAATTGGTTTAAGTTTAGGTGGTACAACAGGTTATGCCATTAACCCAGCACGTGACTTTGGTCCACGTCTTGCACATGCTATTTTACCGATTGCTGGAAAAGGTTCAAGTGATTGGTCATATGCATGGATTCCAGTAGTAGGTCCATTAGTAGGAGGTGCTTTAGCAGTTGTCATTTATTCACCGATATATAAATGTGAATTTTCACCTTATACATTACCAATTATTGTGGTTACAATTTTATTATTAGTAGTAAGTTTTATTATGACAAAAAAAGAAGCATAATTTTATTATTGGAGGAAGTATTATCATGGAAAAATATATTTTAACTTTAGATCAAGGTACAACAAGTTCAAGAGCGATGTTAGTTGATAAAAAAGGAAATGTTGCCGGTGTAGCACAACAAGAATTCAAACAGTATTTTCCACAACCAGGTTGGGTCGAACATGATGCGAATGAAATTTGGGGATCTGTTTTAGCATGTATTGCACGTGTATTAGGTGAAAACAGTGTAGAACCTCAACAAATTGAAGCAATTGGTATTACTAATCAACGTGAAACAACAGTAATTTGGGATAAAGAAACAGGTCGTCCTATTTATCACGCATTAGTTTGGCAATCACGTCAAACAGAAGAAATTACAAAAGATTTAAGAGAAAAAGGTTTAGAACCATTATTTAGAAGTAAAACAGGATTAATTTTAGATCCGTATTTCTCGGGTTCTAAAATTAAATGGTTATTAGATAATGTAGAAGGTGCACGTGAAAAAGCTGAAAATGGTCAATTATTATTCGGTACAATTGATACTTGGTTAGTATGGAAATTATCTGGTGGTGAAGCGCATGTAACAGATTATTCAAATGCTTCACGTACATTGATTTATAATATTCACGATTTACAATGGGATGATGAATTATGTGATATTTTAACAGTTCCAAAACAAATTTTACCTGAAGTTAAACCTTCTAGTGAAGTATATGCAAATACAGCAGGTTATCATTTCTTTGGTTTGAATGTGCCGATTTCAGGTATTGCTGGAGATCAACAGGCAGCATTATTTGGTCAAAATTGTTTTGAATCAGGGATGGTTAAAAACACTTATGGTACAGGATGTTTTATGTTAATGAATACAGGGGAAAAAGCAGTCGCTTCTGAACATGGTTTATTAACAACTATTGCATGGGGATTAGATGGTAAAGTTACTTATGCTTTAGAAGGTTCTATCTTTGTAGCAGGTTCATCTATTCAATGGTTACGTGATAGCATGCGTATGGTTAAAGATGCCTCACACACTGAAGAATATGCAAATCGTATTGAATCAACAGAAGGTGTTTATGTTGTACCAGCATTTACAGGGTTAGGTACACCTTATTGGGATTCAGAAGCTCGTGGTGCAGTGTTTGGTTTAACACGTGGTTCAGGAAAAGAACATTTTATTCGTGCAACATTAGAATCATTGGGCTATCAAACACGTGATGTATTAAAAGTGATGGAACAAGAATCAGGTATTACTTTAAAAACTTTACGTGTAGATGGTGGTGCAGTTAAGAATAATTTCTTAATGCAATTCCAATCAGACATTTTAAATGTACCTGTAGAACGTCCAGTGAATAATGAATCAACAGCATTAGGTGCTGCTTACTTGGCAGGTCTAGCAGTAGGGTTCTGGGAGAATTTAGATCAAGTGTCATTAAACTGGGCACAAGATAAAATTTTCGAACCAACAATGGCAGAAGAACAAAGAGAAAAATTATACAAAGGTTGGCAAAAAGCAGTTCAAGCAACACAGTTGTTTAAATTAGATAATTAGTGTATAATTAAAAACAAGTTAATAAAATATGATTATTTGAGAAAACATCATGATGTCGCTTAATAGTAAATTTAGGCGTGTCGTGGTGTTTTTATTATTTAGAATGGAGTGTTTTTATGGAATTTTCAACAAAACAACGTTCACAATATCGTGAGCAATTAGCTTCTCAAGAATTTGATTTATTGATTATAGGTGGTGGAATTACTGGTTGTGGTATTGCTTTTGATGCAGCACAACGTGGTATGAAAGTTGCTTTAATTGAAAAAAATGATTTTGCTTCAGGTACATCAAGTAAATCAACGAAATTAGTACACGGAGGTTTACGTTACTTAAAACAAGCACAAATTGGAGTAGTAATGGAAACTGGACGTGAACGAGCAATTGTTTATGAAAATGGACCACATGTAACAACGCCTGAGTGGATGTTATTACCTTTCCATAAAGGTGGTACATTTGGTAAATATTCAACCTCAATTGGTTTATCAGTATATGATAGATTAGCTGGTGTTAAAAAATCTGAACGTCGTACAATGTTAACTGCACAAGAAACTTTAGACAAAGCCCCATTAGTGAAAGCTGAAGATTTAAAAGGTGGCGGTTATTATGTAGAATATCGTACAGATGATGCACGTTTAGTTATTGAAGTGTTGAAAAAAGCGCGTGAATTCGGTGCAGTAGCGATTAACTATACAGTAGGTACAGAGTTTTTATACAACGATAAAAAAGAAGTTGCGGGTATGAAAATTCAAGATGAATTAACACAAGAAACTTATGAAATTTCAGCAAAACAAGTGGTTAATGCTACTGGACCATGGGTAGATGATGTACGTTTTAAAGACTATGTTAAAAATAATAAAAATTTACGTTTAACTAAAGGTATACATTTAGTATTTGATAATGCACGTTTTCCGCTAAATCAATCTGTTTATTTTGATACTGAGAGTGATGGACGTATGGTTTTTGCGGTGCCACGAGATGGTAAAACATATGTTGGGACTACAGATACTTTTTATGAAGAGCGTCCAATTAACCCGAAACCAACATCGTCAGATCGTCAATATGTAATTGATGCGATTAATTACATGTTCCCGTCATTAAATTTAACTGTAGATGACATTGAATCACAATGGGCAGGTGTTAGACCTTTAATTTGGGAAGAAGGTAAGGATCCATCAGAAATTTCTCGTAAAGATGAAATTTGGATGGGAGAATCGAAACTGATGACCATTGCAGGTGGTAAATTAACAGGTTACAGACATATGGCACAAGATGTTGTAGATAAAGTAGCTGAAGAGTTATCATCAAGATACAATCAAACATTTAAAGCGTGTGATACGAAAACAACACCTATATCAGGTGGTGATTTTGGTGGTTCAACAAGACAAGAACAATTTATTTCTGACAATATTGAGATAGGGGTAAATGCAGGTTTATCTGAAGAAGAATCAAGATTTGTTGCTAGATATTATGGTACAAATTGCAAAAAGATTTATGATATTGCTTCGACATCAAAAGATAATGCACAAGCTGTGAATTTATCACTATTATTATACAGTCGTTTAATGTATGCGTTAAACGAAGAAATGGTTGTTTCGCCAACAGATTTCTTTATTCGTCGTACAGGATTATTGTTCTTTAATATTAAAGAAGTATTAGAAAATAAAGAAGCTGTTATGAATGTTATGAATGATTACTTAAATTGGTCATCAATGCAAAAAGAACATTATATGAAAGAATTAGACGAACAAATTTATCAAGCAACACATGCCAATGACTAATGATTAATATAGTTACGCAATTAATAGACATACTGAATGTCCGATTAATTGCGTAATTTTTTGTAGAATAAATATAAATATCAGTGGTATAATAAAATTATCTAATCTAAGAAAGTAGGTTTTATCAGTGGAGCTATATTATGAACAACTAGATAAATTATTAACAGCTATCTATCATTCTGAAATTTATATAAATTATATAGAATGTGCAAAGGTACTAAAACATGATCAAATAGCAACGGATAAAATAAATGAATTTACAGCATTACGTGAAAAATTTACAGATATACAACAATATGGTTATCATCATCCTGATTACAAAGAAACTTCTAAGGCATTAAGAAAATTAAAAAAAGAAGTGGATTGTTTATCAGCAGTGGCACAATATAAAAAAGCTGAAGTACAATTACAGGTGTTATTAGATCAAATTGTTGAAAAATTAGCAGAATCAGTGAGTGTTAATATTAAAGTTGACGCAGGTAGTCCTTTTTTTATTGCGAAAAAGAATAAAAAAGGATGTGGTTGTAAAAGTTCTGGAGGACAAACATGTTAAGTGAAGTGAAACAACGTTGTGGTATTTATGTTTACTTGAAAAATATGAGGCAAGAAAAACAAATAAAAAAAATAGGTACAATTCAATATATTTCACGAAAACAAAAATATGTATATATTTATGTAGATCAATCTGAATTAAATGCAACTATAATGATGTTGAATGAATTTTCTTTTGTTAAAGAAATTAAAGTCTCTCATATTAATGAAATGCCACATCATTATGAAAAACTAGAAGAAATAGAGAAAGATGATAACTTATTTACATAAATAATTTATGAGGTGAAAAATGAGAGTTATAGCAGGAAGATATAGAGGGATTCCTTTAAAAACAATAAATTCAAATAATACGCGTCCGACAACAGATAAAATTAAAGAAACTGTGTTTAATATGTTAACAGGCTATATTGAAGGTGATGTATTAGATTTATTTGCGGGTAGTGGTAGTTTGGGTATTGAAGCATTAAGTCGTGGTGCTAAACATTGTATTTTTGTCGAACAACATCCGAAGGTTGTCAAAATTATACAAGAAAACATAGATAAATGTCGAATTGATCACAATGACTATCAACTAGTTAAAGCTAATGCCAATAATAGTTTAGATACTTTTATTGCTAATGATAAGAAATTTGATATGATTTTTTTAGACCCACCTTATAATACTAAACTATTGCAGCAAAGCTTACAAAAAATTAGTGACCATGACTTATTATTACCGAACGGTTTAATTATTTGTGAAATGGATAAAAATGAAAATTATGATTATCATTTGTTTGGTTATAAAGTATTTAAATCACGTTTATGTGGGATAACTAAAATAGAAATATTAATAACAGATGAGGATGATCTATGAAAAAAATAGCTGTCGTACCAGGAAGTTTTGATCCAGTAACTAATGGACATGTTGATATTATTAGACGAAGCTCTCAATATTTTGATGATATACTTGTTGCAGTATTAATTAATACGGATAAACAACCATTATTTACTATAGAAGAGCGTGTAGCTATGCTAGAAGAAGTGACTAAAGATTTTCCTAATGTAAAGGTGGATGCTTTTTCTGGTTTATTAGTAGATTATGCTGTACAAAAGAATGCGCAAGTTTTAGTTCGTGGTCTAAGAGCAGTATCAGATTTTGAATATGAATTACAATTAACTTCTATGAATAAACATTTGAATAAAGAGATTGAAACTTTTTATATGATGACCAATCAACAATATTCATTTATTAGTTCTAGTATTGTTAAAGGTGTGGCTAAAGTCGGTGGAGATATAGATAATCTTGTGCCAGAAATTGTGGCAGCATCTTTAAAAGAAAAATTCAAACAAAAACGATGATTAATCATTACTTTAATCATCGTTTTTGTTTATAAAAGGTTGTTTGGTAAAGTCGTTTAAACCTGTTGATTGTGGTGAATCATATACTTGAGTAACACGAATATCATGTGTAAAGAAATGACTGTTTTTTTGATTAATATTGGTATGAAAATTCATCTCAGTAGTGTTATTTTTTAAAGTTTTTAAATAGCTTCTACCTATATGATTTAATGCTAAAATATGATAGTGATTAGTGTTATAATTATTTATGAATTGTTGCTGTGTATTAGTTAAAATATGACAGCAGCAGCGCTGAATACGTGCTGAACTATATCGTTTTGTTTTAACGAGTGAGATAAAATGTGCTAAGTTAGTTGCTTGTTGCCAATATTTTAATAATCTGTATTCTAAACCTTCACGTATGTCATAAATTTGACGTAGTTCTTCTGCAGTAGCTCGTGCTAATATTGTTTTTAAAGCCGGCCAGTACATTTCAAGAAAAGAATGTAGCTGATTGACTAAAATATCATAGCCCTCTTTAGGTACATATTGTTCAATTGGTTGTTTATTATATAATAAATGTCTAAGGGCAGTTGCACTAGCAATCGTATCGTGCTGTGGCACTATGTCGTGATATTGACTAGCTAAACGCTGAATGGCAATTGGTTCGATTTTATGATTAATGGCATTAATTGCTTTAAGGTAAGATAATGCTAAAATATTGTTAGGTGATAAAATTAATTGAGGTATTACTTTTTTAGTAGCTTGTGCATAATTATCACCTTGTTGCATATAACTATAAATTTGTTGTTCGGATTGTTGAATTAATTGTGCTTGTGAAAGAAGTGTGTGCAAATTATTATTTTCACAGCCAAAAGCTAAGTGACTAATATGGCAATTGTTTAAAATGGTTATTGCCGCTGTTGCAAAAATATCTGAAGGTTGGACACTTGCTGTATAAGGCAATTCAATTACAATATCTACACCATTTAAACAAGCGATTTTAGCTCGTGACCATTTATCAATAATTGCTGGTTCACCACGTTGTAAAAAATGGCCACTCATGACACATATAATAATATCAGCGTGATGTTGTTTTTTTATTTGTTCGATAAGATAAGCATGACCATTATGAAATGGATTAAATTCTGCAATAAGACCTACAACCTTCAATGTGTCTCTTCCTTCCTTTGTTTTTGTTATCATTATACTTGTTAGATAATAAATAGTATAGTAAAATAATGTAAGTATTGAAAAAGCTAGCCTGTTAAGAAAAAAAACTTGACATGTTTAAATAGACAATATAAAATATTACATGTGCTTAAAGAGGTGATTTCATATATGAAATGGTCATTACAACAACTATATAAGTATTTAAATAAGCCACTTCCATTTGTTGAGGAAATTGATTTGTCTTATTTAATCAACATTGATCCAGAAATTATTAGAATAGAAAATTCAAAAATTAAAGGTGAACTATTGTATGATACACATCAAACAACAGTAACGTTTAATTTAACAGGTAGTTATGTATTACCTTGTTCTCGTACTTTAGAAGAAGTAATCGTACCTTTTTCTATTAATAGTGTCGAAATATTTGTAGATAATATTGAAGACGTTGATAATGAAACATTACACTGCTATAAGGGTCATACTATTGATTTAACACCAATAATTGAGGAATTGGTATTAATTAATAAACCTACACAAGTTTATGCAGATGATGTAGATTTAACAAAATTTCCTAAAGGTCAAGATTGGATGCTTATATCAGAAGATGATTTTGAAGAAAATGCAAATGATAGTAAACAACATGCGCAATTTGATAAATTAAAATCATTATTTCCATCTCATTCATCTGAATCATAGAGAGTACAGAGCTCTGTTATGTAAATTATCTTAATGATTTAAAGGAGGAATTTAGCAATGGCAGTTCCATTTAGAAGAACTTCGAAAACGGCTAAGCGTAAACGCCGTACTCATCAAAAATTAGAAGTACCTGGAATTTCAGTTGAAGCAGCGTCTGGTGAATATAAAATGAGCCACCGTATTAACAAAAAAACTGGTATGTATAAAGGCCGCGTTGTAATTGAGCCTAAAAACTAAAAAAACATATTCCGGAAAATAATGTTTAAGCATTAGTCTATGACTAATGCTTTTTTTATGTTGAAATGGTCGAGTTATATTAGTAAGCGTTTTAATAATGAACATGAGGTATTTTTTACATATTTGTTATTAAGATGCTTTTTTATTATGATAGGTTGTAAAATTAAATGCGACACTAAATAAAATAGAAATCTCATATTAACTTCGTGTAAACTGTTAATAACGACAAAAACAATCACGGAGATTAATATGAGATATCATCATCTTACACTAAATGATAGAAATAAGATAGAGGTTTTAAACAAAGAAGGTTATTCTTCTAGAAGAATAGCGAAAATTTTAGGATGTCATCATTCTACAATTGCTAGAGAGTTGAAAAGATGTCAAAGCATCTACTATGCAAATGATGCACAAAAAAACAAAGAAACTAAGGCATCAGTTAAGGGGAGAAAAAGCAAAGTAACTGAACAAATAAAGCGAGCTATAATAGAAAAATTAAATTCAAAATGGTCACCAGAACAAATAATTGGACGTCTGTTTAAAGATAAACTTTGTTTTAAAACAATATATAATTGGCTTTATTCAGGTATTTTAAATTTTGATATTAGAAAACTTAGAAGAAAAGGTAAATCTAAAAAAGCAAAAGAAACAAGAGGCAAATTTAATATAGGTAATTCAATAAGAAATAGACCAAAAGAAATTAAGAAAAGAATAAATTTTGGTCATTGGGAAGTAGATACAGTTGTTTCTTCAAGAGGAAAAAGCAAAGGATGTTTTGCCACTTTTGTAGAAATGAAAACAAGATTTTATATGGTCATACCGATGAAAGATAGAACAAAAGATTCCATGTTTAAAGCTGTACAACAGCTAATTAGATCTCTACCAAAAGAAGCGATAAAAAGTTTTACTTCAGATAGAGGAAAAGAATTTGCTTGTTACAAAGACATAGAAAATTATGGCATAGATTTTTATTTTGCAGATCCTTATTCGGCTTGGCAAAGAGGGAGTAATGAAAATTCAAATGGATTATTGAGAGAATACTATCCTAAAAAAACAGACTTAGCCAAAATAGCAGTTAAAGAATTAATTGAAAATCTAAAAGAGCTTAATAGTCGACCGAGAAAATGTCTTGACTATCAAACTCCTTTTGAAATCTTTATGCACGAACTTAATATGTTATGAGTGTCGCAATATTATTTGCAATTCATCTTATATTAAAGTCAATAAAATTTAACTTTTTTTCATATTATTGTGGTATAAAGTGGGTAAATGTGGTAAATTAGAGTATAGAAGGGGGAGAGTGTATGTTAATCGGTGAATATCGTAATAAACTAGACGCAAAAGGTCGTATTAGTGTCCCTGTTAAGTTTAGAGATGATTTAACATCACGTTTTATTTTAACTCGTGGCTTAGATAACTGTTTATTCGGTTATACTTTGGACGAATGGCAAAAACTAGAAGAAAAAATAAAATCTCTCCCATTTACCAAAAAAGATGCTCGTGCTTTTCAACGTTTCTTTTTTGCAGGTGCAATAGAAGTTGAAGTAGACAAACAAGGGCGTATTAATATTCCAAAACATTTATGTCAACATGCTAATCTTGAGAAAAATTGCGTTATTATAGGAACATCCAATCGTATTGAAGTATGGGATGAAGTTGTTTGGGACAACACTTATGAAAATGCGGCTAATAATTTCGAACAGATTGCAGAAGACTTAGATTTTGATTTTTAAAATAATTAAAGAAAGAATGTGTATTAACATGTTTAACCATAAAACAGTATTATTGCATGAAACTGTAGATAATCTATCAGTTAAAGAAGATGGTATTTATATTGATTGCACTTTAGGTGGCGCTGGACACAGTGAATATTTAGTAAAACAATTGTCGACAGGTCATTTATATTGCTTTGATCAAGATCAAATGGCACTAGATAATGCGAAAAATAAATTAACAAAATATTTAGATAAAGTTACGTTTATAAAAGCCAATTTTAGAGATATTGCACACGAGATGGCGAAATGTAACATAGATAAAGTAGATGGTATTATTTATGATTTAGGTGTATCATCACCTCAATTAGATATTCCAGAACGTGGTTTTAGTTATCAACATGATGCAATATTAGATATGCGTATGGATCAAACAAATTCATTAACAGCATTAAATGTCGTTAATGAATGGCCATATGAAGATCTAGTTAGAATTTTTTATCGCTATGGTGAAGAAAAATTTTCTAAACAAATTGCAAGAGCAATTGAAAAAACACGTCAAAATCATACTATTACAACAACATTTGAATTAGTAGATATTATAAAATCAGCTATTCCTGCCGCGGCTAGACGAAAAGGTGGACATCCTGCAAAACGTATATTTCAAGCTATTCGTATTGCAGTGAATGATGAATTAGGTGCTTTTGAAGAATCGCTAGAACAAGCCATTGATTTGATTAAAGTAGGCGGGAGAATTTCAGTTATTACATTTCATTCATTAGAAGATAGATTATGTAAGCAAATATTTAATAGTTATGAAAAACAACCTGATGTACCACGAGGCTTACCAATTATTCCTACAGAATATCAACCAGTATTGAAAAAAATCACAAGAAAGCCAATTGAAGCCTCTCATCAAGAATTAGCTGATAATAACAGGGCGAGAAGTGCAAAATTGCGAGTAACAGGAAAAATAAGGGAGATGACGATTAATGACAACAACTAAAGTAGTTAGACGCGCATATAACCATCATTTAGTTGCATCAAACAAAACAAAAATAGGTGTAAAATATAGTAAAGATTTTATGTTTTGTGTTATAATCTTCGTAATAAGTTGTTCGTTAGCGGTATCAACATTAGTTTTTAGATCAACAACTTATTCAGTACATCAAACACTAACAAAACAATCTATTGAAATTCAACAATTACAAAAAGATAATAATGAATTATCTATTCAAATCAGTGAGTTGTCATCTTATGACCGTATAGCTGATAAAGCAAATGAACTAGGATTGAAATTACAGCAGGATAATATAAAGGTTGTGAAATAAAATATGAAAAAAATGTGGCAGAGGTTTGTCACTTTACTTAATAATACTATTCGCAATAAAGCAAATAATAAAAATATAGAGGAAAAGCGATATATCAACTTAAAAACTATTAAGGTCGTCATCTACGGATATATCGCATTTTTCTATATCTTCTTATTTACGTTTATTTTATTGCCGATGATATTAACACATCACACTATATTTGGTGTTGATTTATCTAAAGTGGCAGCCGATAAATATACAAGGCAAATAGATTTATTACCAGAACGAGGCATTATTTATGATAGAAATGGTAATGTACTTGCCGGTAATAGAGAAGTTTATAAATTGGTAGCTGTACTAGGTAATGTTAAAGGTGAAACAGAAGAAGCACCACAACATGTAGTAGATAAAAATCATACAGCAGATATTTTATCTCAACATATTAAAATGTCTAAAGAAGAAATTTTAAAAATTTTAGATGAAGCTACAGCAGATACCTATCAAGTAGAATTTGGTGCAGCAGGTAAAAATCTACCGGCGACTGTTAAAAATGAAATTGAGTTAGCAAAATTACCGGGTATTCAATTTGAAGAAAGTACGGCTAGATATTATCCGAATGGTTATTTGGGCGGCACATTTTTAGGGTATGCACAAACGATTTCTAAAGATGAAGGGGGAGATAATTTACCACATGGTCAATTTGGTTTAGAAAAAACATTCGATAGTTATTTATCCGGCACTGCGGGATGGAAAGTTTATGCAATGGATGCTTGGGGCCAACAAGTTTCTAATTTACCTGACAAAGAATTAAAACAACAAGATGGTAATGATATTCATTTGACGATAGATAAAAATATTCAGTTGTTTGCAGAAAATGCTTTAGATAAAGTTTATAAAAAATATGTGCCTAAAGATGCATTTATTATTGTCGCCAATGCTAAAACAGGTGAAATTTTAGCAATGAGTCAAAGACCGGCATTTAACCCAAATACTGGAGAAGGTATTGAAACAGCTTGGATTAATTCTATTTTTCAAAAAGTTTATGAACCAGGGTCAACAATTAAGACATTTTCTTTAGCAACATTTATTGAAAATAATATTTTCGATAAAAATGCAACATATATGTCAGGTTCTTATGAAGTAGACGGTATTAAAATTAGCGACTGGAATAAAGTTGGTTGGGGAAAAATCACAGAGGATCAAGGGTTTCAACAATCATCAAACACTTTAATGATGACATTACTGTCACAATTCGGTGAAGATAATTTAAAACCTTGGTATGAAAAATTTGGTTTTGGTAAAAAAACAGGTATTTTGTACAATAGTGAAGCTAAAGGAACATTATTATTTGATGAAAAATTAAGTAAATATACTTCTGTTTTCGGACAAGGAACAACGGTGACCCCTATTCAAATGATACAAGCAGAAACAACAATGACTAATCGTGGTGAAATGTTAAAACCTTATTTTGTGACGAAAATGATAGATAAAGTCAATAATAAAACAATTGAATTAGGTAAAAAAACAAGTTTAGGCCAAGTGATTAGTCCGGAAACTGCTGATGCTATGCAAGAACGTTTACTAAGCGTGTTATACGGTGATGATGGAACAGCTGAAAATTATCAAGTGCCAGGGTATAAAATTGCGGGTAAAACAGGGACTGCTAACGTAGTTGATCCAGAAACGAGTACTTATTATCAAGGTGCTGGACAAACGATGCAATCATTTATCGGTTATTCGCCGCAAGAAGATCCACAAATTATTGTTTATGGTGCTATATCTATACCAACAAAAAATTTAGGTGAGTTTCAAAATAATCAAGCTTCTGAATTAGTCAATGATGTGACATTGCAAACATTAACTTATTTGAATGTGTCATCAGAAGATAGCAAAGTATTACAGTCGTTTGAAATACCTGAATTTACAGGACAAACAGTAGAAGAAGCCATTAATACATTGCAAACAATACCAGTACGTTATGAAATATTAGGTGAAGGTAATGAAATTATCGATCAATTGCCTATTGTAGGAAGTAATGTAACGGGGATACCACTTGTGATATTAAGAACAGAAGGTGCTAATTTAATGCCAAATATGTCAGGATGGTCAAGACGTGAAGTAGAAGAATTTGCACATCAATTTGGTATTTCAGTAGAAGCTACAGGTAATGGTTATGTTGCTGAACAATCAATACCACAAGGAACAATCATTGATGAAACAGTCGAAACAATGGCTATCACATTTAATGAAAAATCATCTATTGTGGCTAAACAATTAAAAACTCAAGGTAATGATTAAAAACAGATGCTAGGATTATTAAGTAATTCTAGCATCTGAAATGAATGAGAGAAAAGAGAGGATTAGAATATGAATATTGGTGTATATCCAGTTATTTCATTTTTTATAACAGTAATTATTTTACCTATATTAATTCCATATTTACATCGTGTGAAATTTGGACAAATTCAAAGAGAAGAAGGATTAGAAAGTCATAAAGTTAAAACTGGTACACCAACGATAGGTGGTATAAGCTTTTTAATTGCAACTATTATTACTTTATTATTAATGGCTATTTTTGATAACAGTGCACAAACAAATTTTTATTTTTTATGTATTTTTGTAACATTTTGTTTTGGCCTAATTGGTTTCATGGATGATTTTTTAATTGTTGTTAAAAAAAATAATGAAGGATTGACACCTAAACAAAAATTATCACTACAATTAGCTGTTGCGTTATTGTTTATTATTTTATATAGTTTAATGACACAATTTACATTTGCTACAGCTGCCTTAGTGATTCCTTTTACGACATTACAAATACCGTTAAGTTATGCTTATATTATTTTTGTTATGTTTTGGTTAGTTGGTTTTTCAAATGCCGTTAATTTAACAGATGGATTAGATGGTTTAGCAACAGGATTAGCCATTTTTTCATTTAGTGCATTTGCATTTATTGCTTATCAACAGCAACAAGTAGAATTAATGAGCTTTTGTTTAGTATTAGTAGGTAGCTTAGTAGGTTTTTTAATCTTTAATAAATATCCCGCTAAAATTTTTATGGGAGATACAGGTTCTCTAGCTTTGGGGGGTATATTAGCAACTGTTTCTATTATGTTACATCAAGAACTATTATTGTTATTAACAGGGATTGTTTTTGTAGCTGAAACAGCTTCTGTTATGATTCAAGTAAGTTATTTTAAAAAGACTGGTGGTAAACGTATTTTTAGAATGACACCATTACATCATCATTATGAAAAAGGTGGATGGAAAGAGACGAAAGTTGTCGCTGTTTTTTGGATAGTTGGGTTACTAGCAGCAATATTATCGACATTTGCAGTATAAACTAATAAACTTGCTTGAAAGACAGCTAATGTTTTAGTAATATAATAATTGTATATAAATAAAAGGATGGCAAATGTCATCCTTTTTGTGAATAGGAGAAGACTATGAATCATATATCAGAGATTTTAAATAAAAATATTATTGTGTTTGGTCTAGCTAAAAGTGGCTATGAAACGGCAAAAATATTACATAAATATGGTGCAAAAGTAACTGTAACTTTTTCTGAGAAAAATATTACATCAACTATACAACAACAAATTGATGAACTAATGCAATTAGGTATAGTTGTTTATGTGAATGAGCAGCCTCAAAGTTTATTAGTGGATTGTGATTTGATAGTAAAAAATCCAGGAATACCTTATCAAGTGCCTTTTCTACAAGAAGCTATGCATCATCATATAAATATTATTACAGAAATTGAATTAGCTTGTGTTCTATCGAAGGCGCCTATTGTAGCTATTACTGGTACAAATGGTAAAACAACAACGACGACATTAATAGGAGAGATGTTCAATTACAGTCAGAAAACAGCTAAGTTAGGTGGCAATATAGGTTATGTTGCGTGCAAAGTTGCAGATGAAACAAATGTTGAAGATACATTAGTTTTAGAAGTGTCTTCTTTCCAATTACAAGGAACACAACATTTCAAACCACATATTGCTATTATTACAAATTTAGGATCAGCACATTTAGATTATCATCAACAATTAGAACATTATCATCAAGCTAAACATCGTATATTTAGTCAACAAACTTCAGATGATTATGTCATTTTAAATGGAAAACAATTAGCAATGTTTGATAAAACTAATATTAAAGCTCAAATTATTCCTTTCTATACGAATGATAAAATTAAGGAAGGAATTTGGATTGAGAAAGATGCTATTGTTTATGATAATGAACAAATTTGTCGCTTATCAGATATTTTAGTACCTGGAGAACATAATTTAGAAAATATATTAGCAGCGATTGCAGCAGCTAAATTATGTCAAGTTGATAATGATTCAATTGTTAAAGCGTTACATAATTTTAAAGGTGTGGTGCATCGTTTAGAATATGTTGGTAATTATCATGGTGTAACTTATTATAATGATTCTAAATCGACTAATTATATCGCCACACAAATAGCATTAACAGCATTAAAATCCCATTCAGTTATTTTGTTATGTGGTGGTTTTGAACGTCACGAAGACAATAAAGAGCTTATTCCATATTTTAAAAATCTACCGGCAGTCATTTGTTATGGGGCAACTAAAAAAACAATGGCACAGCGTGCTAGAGAAGCTAATGTACCATTGATATATGAAGTTGACGAATTAGAAGAAGCTGTTAATATAGCAATTAAAATTGCACAACCAAATGATACGGTTTTATTATCACCTTCTTGTGCTTCTTGGGATCAATACGTAAATTTTGAAGCGCGTGGTGAAGCGTTTAAAAATTTTGTTTATGATAAGGTAGGGAAGTAAATGAAGAAACGAATTAGACGTAGACAAGCAAGAACGAAGAAAAAAAGTTATGAACAGTTACGTCGTAGAAAAAGACGTAAACAATTAATACAATTTATTGTGTTTGTCTTAATTGTAACAGTATTTAGTGGTGTAATTGCTTTTTTTCTAGCAAGTGATTACACAAAAATAAGCCAAATTAATGTTAAAAATAATCATATTTTGACATCTCAACAAGTTATCGAAGACAGTCCTATAAAAAATGGACAACGTTATTGGGCTATTGATGAAAAAGCAGCATCTGATAAATTAAAAAGAGATTATCCTATCATTAAAGAAATTCAAATAACAAAGAAGTTTCCAAATGTTGTTACAATTAATATAGAAGAGTATAAAGTTGCAGGTTATTTTAATTTTCAAAACAAAAATGAATTATATTTAGAAGATGGGCAAAAAATAGAGGTAACAAATAGTTATTTAAGTTATCCTATTGTAACTAATTTTGATATGCAAGATAGCAAACAAAAAATTTATGCTGCAGAATTAATGAAACAGTTAGCACAAATTCCTAATGATGTTCAACAACAAATTTCTGAGATAGCTTATACGCCTGCAGAAGATAATCCCAAACGAGTTACAGCATACATGCAAGATGGTATGACAGTCATTGGTAATATTTCTAGTTTTGGTGTTAAAATTCAATATTATCCTCAAATGAAAGCTAATATACCAGTTAATAGTGAAGGGAACTTAGATTTAGAGGTCGGTGCATTTTTTAATCCTATTAATGGCAAAAAAATAACAGAAGCTACTTCCACAGAAGATAAAATTAAACCAGCTAATGTTACAACGATTACGACATTAACACCTAATGGTGAGCTGAAAGAAGTTGAGTTAACGTCACAATAATGTACCTAATTATGTGAAAATCAAAATAAATTTAAAAATAAAACTGTTTTTCTCTTGCAACCACAAGCGTTTCAAGTTAAAATTAAAATGTTATCGGTTATAATAGTATCCATTTTAGGATACTAATTATAAGAAACTATAAAGAGAGGAGCGCCATCATGACACAATCAAATGGAGCACTAGTCTATACAGCAATTGATTTCGGTTCTAATAGTGTAAAAGTCATTGTTGCTGAAAAGTATAAAAGCGATGAAATTAATATTTTAGGTACGGGATTAGTTTATTCCAAAGCTGTAAAAAAAGGCGTAATTGTAGATGAAGATGGTGCTAAAAACGCCATTGAAAAGGCGTTAAAACAAGCTCAAGATGCTTCAAATAAAAAAATAAATTCAGCTTTTGTGGCTATTTCTAGTTTGCAAACAATGTTTAAAGAAGTCAAACAAACTATTAATTTTGCTAATAAAAAAGAAATTACTGGATTAGATATTGAAGAAGTTTGTTTAGAAACACGTGTTTTACCTGCGCCACGTGAACGTGAAATCATTCAATTTATACCTAAGTCATTTAAAGTAGATGATATTGGACAAATTGCTAATCCTAAAGGTATGACTGCTTATAAAACATTAGAAGTAGTAGGTCAAATTGTATTTGTACCTCGTGTACAAATTAATATGATTAGAAAAGTATTAGGTCAATTAAATATAGAAATTGAAGATTTTATTCCATCAAGTTATGCATTGAGTTGGATATTATTAAATGAAGATGAGCGTGAAATAGGGTCGCTAATTGTTGAACTAGGCGCTCATATTACATCAGTATCTTATTATGAGCATGATCAAATTGTAATTAATAAAGCAATAGATACTGCAGGTGCATCAATTACATCAGTAATTTCAGAAGTACTAGCAGTTTCTCCAAAACAAGCTGAAAAAATTAAATTAGAAAGTGGTCATTCATATTTTGATAATGCATCAGATGAATTGATGATCGATATTCCTAATCTTAGAGAAGATGAAGAGCCTTATAGCCAAAAAGACTTAGCAGATTATATTGAAGAACAAGCAGAGAATATTTTAGTTGATGCTTTTGAAGCATTGAAAAATCAAGGCGTCAAACGTATCAATGGTAGTATCATTTTAACAGGTGGTACAGCGAATATGCCTGGTATTATTGATTTAGCTAGTGATATTTTAGATGTACCTGTTAAATTAGGTATGCCTAAAATGATTGGTGTACGAGAGCCAGAATATTCTGTAGCAGTAGGAACTATCTTTGCTGGTATTTACTTTGATAATTTATTCGACGCAATTGAAGAGCCAAGTTCGTCAACAACTTCTGCTTCAACAATTGAATTGACAGAAAGTTTAGAACCTATGGAAAAGAAAACTAAAAATGAAGAAACGGTTTATATTGAGCCAATAGGCAAAACCAATTATCAGCCGAAAAAAGTCAAAAAAGTGAACCAAGTATCGCCACAAAGTAAAAATCAATCAACTTTACAGCGTATATGGGAAAATATTAAAAACATAATTACAAATTCGTTTAATTAAACTAGGAGGATAAATATTAATGTTAGATTTTGATCAAGAATTTAATCAAGCAGCCGTTATTAAAGTAGTAGGTGTAGGTGGCGGTGGTGGTAACGCTATTGACCGTATGATTGAACATGGTGTGCAAGGTGTAGAGTTTATTGCAGTAAATACTGATGCACAAGCATTACAACGTTCATTAGCACAAACACGTATTCAAATCGGTGAAAAATTAACAAAAGGATTAGGTGCAGGTGCTAATCCTGAAGTAGGTCGTAAAGCTGCTGAAGAAACAAAAGAAAAAATTGAAGAGGCACTAAAAGGTGCTGATATGGTATTTGTTACTTCAGGTATGGGTGGAGGTACTGGTACTGGTGCTGCACCTATCGTTGCTCAAATCGCTAAAAGTTTAGGTGCTTTAACAGTTGGTGTAGTAACACGTCCATTTTCTTTTGAAGGTCGTAAACGTCAAGTACAATCAAGTGCTGGTGTTAATGCAATGAAAGGGTCAGTAGATACGTTAATCGTTATTCCAAATGATCGTTTATTGGATATTGTAGATAAATCAACACCAATGATGGAAGCATTTACTGAAGCAGATAATGTATTAAGACAAGGGGTACAAGGTATTTCTGATTTAATTAGTGTATCTGGTGCCGTTAACTTAGACTTTGCAGATGTTAAAACAATTATGGCGGATCAAGGTTCTGCATTAATGGGAATTGGTGTTGCTACTGGTGAAAACCGTGCAATTGAAGCAGCTAAAAAAGCTATATCATCTCCTTTATTAGAAACATCAATTGTAGGTGCACGTGGTGTGTTAATGAATATTACAGGTGGTCCATCATTAACTTTATTTGAAGCACAAGCTGCTGCACAAATTGTCCAAGAAGCTGCTGACGAAGATGTAAATATGATTTTTGGTACAGTAATTAATCCAGAATTACAAGAAGAGATTGTAATTACTGTTATTGCAACTGGTTTTGATGAAGAAGTTCAGGCACGTCCAACACAACAACAAACTGTTGCAACACCAACACCTGAAAGACCATCATTTACTTCAAATGAATATTCAGCGTCAACAGCTCGTACAACTGAAGTACCAATGCCTTCAAGTTCATCAAGTGAATTTTTCCCACGTCCAACACGTCGTCGTCGTCGTGGAGAATAATTAAAAATAAATATAATAAAAGTCAGACAAATGTACACGTCTGACTTTTATTATATTAATATGTTAAAATAATATTATTATGTCAACTCTTTAGTTGTGTAAAATAAGCAATGGGGTGAATGATTAATGACTATAAAACAACGTCTTCAATATATTAATGAGAAAATTTCTCAAATTCCTCACCAGCAATCTGTAGAGATTATTGCAGTAACCAAATATGTTGATGAACAAGTATTAAAAAATGTAATTGATGCGAATTTAACAAATATTGCTGAAAATAGAGTAGATAATTTATTATCAAGAAAAAATTTATATCCTAACATAACTTGGCATTTTATAGGGACATTACAAACTAGAAAAGTAAAGAAAATTATTAATGACATTGATTACTTTCATGCTTTAGATAGATTAACTTTAGCTAAAGAAATTCAAAAATATGCCAATAAAACAATTCATTGTTTTATCCAAGTCAATGTTTCAAAAGAAATAACTAAACATGGTATAATGGTAGAAGAATTAATGCAATTTATTGAAGAAATTCAAATTTATGATAAAATTAAAGTTGTTGGTTTAATGACTATAGCACCTAATACACAAGATGAGCAGTTAATCAGACACTGTTTTAAAACATTAAAGCAGTTAAGAGATAATATTAAACAAATGAATTATCAACATGCACCTTGTGATTATTTATCAATGGGTATGAGTCAAGATTATCATATCGCAATTGAAGAAGGTGCAACACATATCAGATTAGGTACAACATTAGTGAATTATCAAGAGTAAAATTTTAAGGAGAAAATATGATGACAAATACAACAATTAGATTAATTGAACCGGTTGTAATTACAGAAGCAAAAGATGTAATTGATGAATTAAAACAAGGTAATGTGACTATTGTAAATTTAACAAAAATTGATCAAAATTTACGCCATAGAATCTTTGATTTTTTAGGTGGTGCGGTTTATGCATTAGATGCACAATTAGAATTAATTAGCAAAGATACTTATTTATGTGTGCCACAAGGTGTTGTTATTGATGGCCAATTTGAAGAAGAATAAGGGGAAGATAAATGACAGTATTTTTTCTAGTATTATTCAAATTAATTAGTATATATTCTACAGGATTATTAGTTTATGTACTATCGTCATGGGTACCTCCAATATATAACTCAGTGATTGGTCGTACATTAGCTAAATTATACGAACCATTATTTAGTGGTATTCGTTCAATTAAATTTATACCAACTTCTATCGGTATGATTGATTTCACACCCATTATTGCTATATTATTAATTAATTTATTTCAACGTGGTTTAGTTCAAATTGCTATTTCATTAGGGGTTCTACATTAATATGTCAGTATATACTCATTTTAGAGATGATGAAAAAAAGATAATCGATTATTTGACCGATTTAAAACGTCAAGTGATTGAAAATTATTATCCGAAATTAAGTTATTTTTTAACACCGAGAGAAATGATTATAGCTAAAACTATTTTAGGATCTAAAGCAGATATTGGATATGATAATGACGGTGGTTATGAACAAGCAGAACGTACACGTTTATTAATATATCCTGCTTATTATCAATCTGATAAAAGTGATTTTGAATTAGTATTATTCAAAGTTAATTATGCTGAAAAATTTAATGATATTCACCATAGACAAGTATTAGGGAGTTTAATGTCTTTAGGTATTAAACGAGAAATGATTGGAGATATTTTAGTTAATAATAAGCACGTACAATTTATAACTACATTAGCAATGGCTAATTATATTGAACAACATCTCCAACGTATCGGTAAAAGTAAAATAACACTCGAGCAATTACCACTAACAGAAATTATTGTCCCCTTGGTAGAATGGCAAGAGAGTGCTTTAACAGTGAGTAATTTACGCTTAGATGCCATCATAAGTGGCGTATTAAATATTTCGCGTAGTAAATCACAAGCACTTATTAATAAAGAATATGTCAAATTAAATTATGTTGTAGTTACTGATACAAGTAAAATAATAGAAGAAGGTGACTTAATATCTATTCAAGGTTATGGTAGATGTAAGTTAACTACTATTGGTTCACGCACGAGAAAAGATAAAATAAGAATAGAAGTTGCTAAAATATTAAAAAAATAATTCTTGCAATTTCAAATAATTAGATTATAATAAAATATATTACATAAAGACAAGATGATTTGTTATCACTTAATAAGCGAACTACGTATGGTGTGAGGTAGTAAAGTAATCAAATTCATTATCACTTTATTTTCAATTATTAATATTAACAAAGTGAACTCTTATGAGTTAATTAGGGTGGTACCGCGGAAAGTTTCGTCCCTATTTAATGAATAAGAGTTTTTTATTTTTAAGGAGGAGTCAAGATGGTAAATTTTAAAAACACATTATCAATGCCAAAAACTGCATTTAAAATGCGTGGTAATTTAGCGCAAAAAGAACCAGATATGTTAAAAAGATGGGAAGAATTAGATTTATATCAAGCAATTATGACTAAAAATGCTGATAAGCCTTCATATGTTTTACATGATGGACCACCTTATGCTAATGGTAATATTCATATGGGTCACGCTTTAAATAAATTATTAAAAGATTTTATCGTACGTTATAAAAATATGAATGGTTTTCGTTCTCCCTATGTACCAGGTTGGGATACACATGGTTTACCAATTGAACAAAAATTAACAAATAGTGGTGTAGATCGTAAATCTATGTCAGTAGCAGAATTCCGTCGTTTATGTGAAGCCTATGCCTTAGAACAAATTGATCAACAAAGAGAAGATTTTAAGCGTTTAGGTGGTATTGGTGATTGGGATCGTCCATATATTACATTAGATCCAAAATTTGAAGAACAACAAATTAAAGTTTTTGGTCAAATGGTAGAAAAAGGTTACATCTATCGTGGTTTGAAACCAGTATATTGGTCACCATCATCTGAATCTGCATTAGCAGAGGCAGAAATTGAATATCACGATCATGTTTCACCTTCAGTATTCGTACCTTTTAAAGTTGTTGATGGTAAAGATGTCGTTGATAATGGTGTGAATATTGTTATTTGGACAACAACACCTTGGACATTACCAGCCAATGTTGGTATTGCAGTACATCCTGACTATACTTATGTACAAGTTGCCGTTAATGGTCAGTCATATATCGTTGTAGAGGATTTATTAGCATCATTAGCTGAAACTTTTAATTGGGCTGATTATACACTAGAGAAAAAGTTCAAAGGTAGTGAATTAGAATATATTCAAACTGCACACCCATTTGTAGAACGCCAATCAATGGTATTTTTAGCAGATTATGTAACGACTGACGCAGGTACTGGTGCAGTTCATACAGCAACTGGACATGGTGAAGATGACTATTTAGTAGGTCACTTACAATATAAATTACCAGTTATTTCACCAGTCGATAACCAAGGTCGTTATACTGATGAATTTGAATTAATGAAAGGTGAATTTGTTTTTGATGCAAATGAAAAAATCATTGATTTATTAAAAGAAAAAGATGCATTATTAGCCAGAAGTGATATTTCTCACTCATATCCACATGATTGGCGTACAAAACAACCAATTATTTTTAGAGCAACGCCACAATGGTTTGCCTCTGTTGATGCTTTCCGTGATGAGTTGTTAAATGTGATTGACAATGATGTTAAGTTTTACACTGAATGGGGTAAAACACGTTTGTACAATATGATTCGTGATCGTGGTGATTGGGTTATTTCTCGTCAAAGAGCATGGGGTGTCCCAATTCCGGTATTCTATGGTGAAAATGGTGAACCAATTTTAGATCCAGTTATTATTGAACATGTTGCAAGCTTAGTCGGCGAATTTGGAACAAATGTTTGGTTAGAAAGAGAAGCTAAAGATTTATTACCTGAAGGTTATAGTCATCCAGCATCACCGAACGGTATTTTTGTTAAAGAAACTGATATTATGGATGTATGGTTTGATTCTGGTTCTTCTCACCAAGGATGTTTAGCTATTCGTGACGATTTAACATATCCAGCAGATTTATATTTAGAAGGATCAGATCAATATCGTGGTTGGTTTAATTCATCATTAATTACTTCAGTTGCTATTTCAGGACAAGCTCCTTATAAAGAATTAGTATCAGCAGGGTTTGTTATGGACGGTAAAGGACAGAAAATGAGTAAGTCAGTTGGAAATGTTATTTCTCCAAATGATGAAATTAAAAAACGTGGTGCAGATATTATTCGTTTATGGACAGCATCAGTAGACTATACTCAAGATGTACGTATCTCACAAGAAATTTTAGATCAAGTAACAGAAACTTATCGTCGTTTAAGAAATACATTCCGTTTCTTATTAGGTAATACATCTGACTTTAATCCAACAACAGACGCCATTGCTTATGATGAATTAAATGAAGTCGATAAATATGTATTAATTCGTTTCAATAAATTAGTAGCAGAGACATTAGCAGATTATGAGAAATTTGATTTCGATCATTTTATCAGTGAATATTCAACATTCTTTTCTGGTTTCTTATCATCATTCTATTTAGATTATGTTAAAGATATTTTATATATTGAAGCACCAGAAGGTCAAGAACGTCGCAATGTTCAAACAGTATTATATACGATTTTATCAAAATCTGTTCGCTTATTAGCTCCAATTTTAGCATTCACTATGGAAGAAGTGTATAGTCATATGTCTTATGAACATGAAGCATCAGTACATTTAACAGAATTCCCACAAGTAGAAAATTATGCAGATGAGCAATCAATTACCACTAAATTTGATAAATTTATGTTAGTACGTGATGAAATGAATAAAGCTTTAGAAGAAGCGCGTAATAATAAAGTGATTGGTAAATCATTAGAAGCAAAAGTGTTCATTGCCAATAATGAAGAAGATGTAATTACTTTATTACAACAATTACACGAAGATTTAAAACAATTATTCATTGTAAGTCAAGTAGAATTAATTGATGGTAATATTGAAGGTGCAACTGATTTTACATTATCAAAAATTAAAGTTGAAGTAGCACAAGGTCACAAATGTGAACGTTGTTGGAATGTAGTAGATGAAGTAAATGAATTAAATGTTTGTTCTCGTTGTCAAAAAGTATTAACAACTATATCATTTGATCCAACAGCAGAAGAAAATCAATAAAATAATAGCCCTGAAAAGATAGTTAAGTTATCTTTTCAGGGTTATTATTATTTATTTTCAAAATGCGCTCTAACGATAGGTGCTACTTTTTCACCATATAAGCGAATAGCATGTAAAATATCTTCGTGTGGCATTGAACCTAGTGGTAAATGTAATAAAAATCTATCTAATTTCATTGCTTCAACTAAACGAATAATTTTGTGCGCAACAACTTCTGGATCACCTACAAACATGGCACCATTTTCACTAACAGAGTCTAAATAACTATTCCAAGTTAATTTTGGCCAATTTGGACGGTCTTTAGCAACATGTTCCATCATTACTTTTGTAGGGTGGAAGTTTTTTTCGATTGCTGTTTCTGTATCGTCAGCAATAAAGCCCCAAGAATGTGCTGCAACTTTAATATTATCATGTTCATGTCCACTTGATTTAGCAACTTTACGATATAATTCAGCTAAAGGTTTAAATGCTGTAGGGTCACCACCAATTGTAGCATAAGCAATAGGTAAACCTTTTCTTGCAATTTTTAAAGTAGATTCCATATTACCACCAGTACCTACCCAAATTGATAATTGTCCATCATTCACTGCACGTGGATAAACACCTTTATTATCAATTGTTTGTGTTAAACGACCACGCCAGTTAACCATTTCATTTTGATTAATTTCTAGTAACATATCTAATTTTTCATCAAATAATTCTTCATAGTTAGATAAGTCATAGCCAAATAATGGAAATGATTCGATAAAAGAACCACGACCGACCATCACTTCTGAACGCCCATTAGATAAAGCATCAACAGTTGCAAAGTTTTGATAGACACGTACGGGATCAGCTGATGATAAAACTGTCACAGCACTTGATAATTGAATGTTTTTTGTATTAGTAGCACCCGCAGCTAAAATAATCTCTGGTGCTGACACTGCATAATCATCACGATGATGTTCACCAATTGCATAAACATCTAAACCGACTTGATCTGCCAGTTCAATTTCTTCTACCATATTTCTAATACGTTCTGGATGTGAAATTGGCTCTCCAGTTGTTTCTAAAGCAGTTGTTTCACCAAATGTACTAATACCTAGTTCTATTTTCATAATATATACCTTCTCTTTCTTATCTTTAATTTTAATTCATTGTAGAGTTAAATAAGATGAAAGTCCAATTATTTGTTTTTGTCTAATGATCGAATATATTCTTTGTCAGGATGTACATGTACTGTCTTTTGTTCGAAATAATTAACAAAACCTAATTTTGCACCGGAAGGTTTTTTAACGTGTCTGACTTGTGTGTAATCAACCGCGACATTTGATGATTGACCGCCTTTTGAATGATAAGCAGCTAAAATAGCTGCTGCTTTTAAAGTTGCTTCTGGTAATTGATCGCTCGCTACAATGACATGTGAACCGGGCATATCTTTAGCATGTAGCCAATAGTAATTCGCTTTAGCAAATTTATGTGTTAAATAATCATTTTGTTTATTATTTTTTCCAACATAAATTTTTATACCATCAGGTGATAAATAGCTATCTACGATGATTTTTGTTTTTTTGATTTTATTTTTATTTTTGTGACGTTGTTTTAGGTAACCTTGTTCTTCTAATTCTTCACGAATACCTGGAATATCGGCTACTTGTGCATAATCTAATTGTTGTGTTAACAAGTCAAAATATTCAATTTCTTGTTTTGTTAGTTGTATTTGTTTCGTAATTTCTATTTTTGCTGTTTTTGATTTATGATATTTAGAAAAGTATTTTTGAGCATTTTCATTAGGTGTTAATAATGGATCTAAGTTAATTGTCATTGAAGTCATTGGCTCAGTATAGTAATTATCGACAGTGATTTGTAGCATACCTTTATGAAGTTGATGAAGATTTACTGTTAATAATTCACCTTGTAATTGATATAAATCGCCTTGTTGCGCATCTTCTAAATCTTGTTGGAGTAAACGTAATTTTTTAATATTTTTATCATATTCAGCTTTGACATAACGACTTAAATCACTAGCTTGTTGTTTAATACGATCACGATCAGCTTTACCAAAATAATAAGCTTCTAATAAATCACTTAATGTTGGATAATCTTTTAATGGTTTATAATCAAGAGGTATAAAATAAAAATCCTCTTTTTTACCATTATTAAATATAGTAGGTATTGACTGTGGAATGGTTAATAATGATTTAAAGCGTTGTGATAGTTGAGTGACATCAGTAATTGTATTTTGCTTAGTAATATAGTCAGCGACCAATGGAGAAATACCTTCAAATAACTTTACTAATTGCTGACTTGTATAATTGTTATTTAATGTTAATGCTAACTGAGAAAAATCAAAAGTGATAGGATTAATTTTATTGACAGTAGGAGGCAACTCATATTTAAAACCAGGCATAATAGTACGATTTCTATTTGAATTAGGGGTTAAATGTTTAATACTATCAAGAATTTTTTGATTATCATCTATTACAATCATATTAGCGTGTTTGCCCATAATTTCAAAAATTAATTTTCTGTAGATAGTATCTCCTAAATCATCAGTATTTTTAATAGTTAAACAAATAATACGATCATTATTAAATTGTTCGATACTTTGAATAATACCACCTTCTAAATGTTGACGTAAAATTTGACAAAACATAGGTGGCTCATGTGGATTCGTAAATTGTTGATTTGTTAACTGAATACGTGTGTATTGTGCGTGTGTAGATAATAATAATTTATGATTTTTACCTTGTGAACGAATAATTAGTAAAATTTCATTAGTAAAAGGTTGATGTATTTTAGTAATCCTACCTGATGCTAATAGTTCATTTAATTCTGTTGTGATATAGTGTGTAAATAAACCGTCAAATGCCATAATATATCTCCTTATGTTATTATTCAATTTATCATAACATAGCCTTTATTTTTTAGAAAGTAAATGATAAAAGTTTCAAATATTATTATGTAAAGAAATTAATTATAAAAGAACAAGTAAGCTAGACTTTTATACGTCTATTGTTTATAATGAATAAATACAGTAATTAATGAAAGATGAGGACAGCTAGCATGCTAGAAGAAAAAGGTTTGTTAATTGTATTATCTGGACCATCAGGTGTAGGTAAAGGTACAGTTAGAAAAGCAATTTTTTCACAATCCAATAATGAGTTCCAATATTCAATTTCTGCAACATCTCGTTTACCGAGAGAAGGTGAAGTAGATGGTGTTGATTATTTTTTCAAAACAAAAGAACAATTTGAAAAATTAATTGAAACAGGTGGGTTACTTGAATACGCAAAATATGTTGATAATTATTATGGTACCCCAATTGATTATGTACGTGAAACAATGAATGCTGGTCGAGATGTATTTTTAGAAATAGAAGTACAAGGTGCTCAACAAGTAAGAGAAAAATTAAAAAATGCTTTATTTATTTTTCTAGCACCACCAAGCTTATCAGAGTTAACTGAACGTCTAAAAGGACGTGGTACAGAAGATGATGTCGTGATAAAAAATCGCATTTTAAAAGCTAAAGAAGAATTAGATTTAATGCATTTATATGACTACGTTGTTGAAAACGATGAAGTAGAACTTGCTTGTGAACGTATCCGAGCAATTATTAAAGCAGAACATTTGAAACGAGAACGTGTTGAAAGAAAGTATCGTCATATGTTAATAGAAGCTGATCAAAATTATAATATTTAAAGGAGAAAAATATGTTATATCCCTCATTAGATAAATTAAAAGCAAAAATTAATTCTAAATATATGTTAGTAGCTATTGCGTCAAAACGTGCACGTGATATGCAAGAACATCCAGAAAGCTATTTATTGCCAAAATATAAATCACATAAACAAGTAGGTAAAGCACTAGAAGAAATCGCAGAAGGTGCTATTGTAGTAGCCGAAAAACATTAAATAATGAAGTGAAGTGGTCATTAAAAGTTAATCTTTAAATGAAGCTTCGCTTTTTTACATAATTACTGTCTTTTGCTATAATATAGCAGATAAATAGAGAGAAGAGGTGACGATGTGCGACGTAAAAAAATTTTATTAGGTGTAACAGGTGGTATTGCAGCTTATAAGGCAATTGATTTAACAAGTAAGTTGGTTCAACAAAACTATGAAGTGAAAGTTATTTTAACTGCTGGAGCACAGCAATTTGTTACACCTCTTGCTTTTCAAGCAATTTCTAGAAATAATGTTTATATAGATACTTTTGATGAAATTAATCCAGAAGAAATTCAACATGTTGAATTAGCTAAATGGGCAGATATTTTTTTAATTGTACCTGCAACCGCCAATACGATTGCTAAGATGGCACATGGTATAGCAGATAATATGCTTACTTCTACATATTTAGCAACACCACCAACTACACAAATTATTATAGCACCAGCTATGAATGAAAATATGTTATTAAAATCTGTGACGCAACGTAATTTACAACAATTACGTCAGGATGGTGTGACAATACTTAATTCAGCCAATGGTTTTTTAGCATGTGGTATTGTAGGGCAAGGACGTTTGCTAGAAGTATCAGATATTATGCTGTTTTTATCACAATTAGAACAGCCTAAAATATTAGCAGGTAAAAAAATATTAATTACTGCTGGTCCAACACAAGAAAAAATAGATGCTTTTAGATTTATTTCTAATCCTTCTTCTGGAAAAATGGGCTATGCTTTGGCAGAAATGGCACGAAATTTAGGTGCCGAAGTTATATTAATCTCTGGTCCAACGCATTTATCACCTTTAGAAGGTGTACATTTAATTAAAGTGACGACCGCACAGCAAATGTTTGATGAAGTTATTAAATATTACGAACAAGTAGATATTGTCATTAAAGCAGCAGCTGTATCAGATTATCGTGCGAAACATCCTGTGGATCATAAAATTAAAAAATCTGATGGTGATGATGTAATTATTTTTGAAAGAACGATAGATATATTACATTATTTGGGACAACATAAAACAACACAATTTTTAGTTGGTTTTGCTGCCGAAACGTCTAATTTACTAGCATATGCTAAAGAAAAATTACAAAGAAAGAATTTAGATATGATTGTCGCTAATGATGTATCACAACAATCTCAAGGCTTTCAATCACAAAAAAATGAAGTTACATTAATTACTGCCACACAACAATACCAGATACCTTTACAAGATAAAAAAGATATCGCAAAAGAAATTTTATTAGCAATAGTTAAGCAATTAGAGGGTGATGATAAAAAATGATTGCACAAGTGATTGTAGATGTGAATGCTGAACAAGTCAATAAGACATTTGATTATATTGTACCATCACATTTAGAGGTGTTAATTCAGCCTGGTATGCGTGTTATCGTACCCTTTGGCAATAGGAAAATACAAGGATTTGTTTTAAATTTAGTTGATGACACAACTATTGAAGATAGTAAATTAAAAGCGATTTTAGATATCAAAGATTTATATCCAGTCTTAACGCCCGAACTACTACAACTATCAAAACAAATAGGTGATGAAGTTTTGGCAACAAGAATTGCGGTGCTCGAAGCTATGTTGCCAGCGGCTTTAAAAGCAAATTATCAAAAAATATTTAAATTAATTGTAGATAATAATGAAATGCGACAAATATTTCAATCTAAAAATAGCATTAGTTATGAAGAAGCTATAGAACAACAACAATTAAAAATATTAATTAATGCTGTAGCTCAAGGTTGGGTAGATAAAGATATTGTGGTATCTCAAAAATTAAATATTAAACAAAAGCTAGCTATTATATTATTACAAAATGATGTCCCATCTGAAATAATATTAACAAAACGTCAACGAGAGGTTTTTAATTTATTGAGTCAACAAACACAACCTATTTGGTTAACAGATACATTGCAACAGCTTAATGTATCACGTGGTGTTTTAGATAAATTAGGACAACATCAATTGATTGATATTGTCCCACAAGAACAATTAAGAAATCCATATCAAAAAGAGATTATAAGAGATCAAGAAAAAGTATTAACACAACAACAACAACAAGCTTTTAATACTATTCATCAAGCTGTCTTACAACGAAAAAGCGATGTGTTTTTACTACATGGTGTAACAGGTTCAGGAAAAACAGAAGTGTATTTACAGTTAATTGATGAAGTACTTAAGCAAGGACAACAAGCTATGATGTTAGTACCTGAAATAGCTTTAACACCACAAATGGTAACACGTTTTAAAGCACGTTTTGGTGATGATGTTGCAGTATTACATTCAGGCTTATCACAAGGTGAGAAGTATGATGAATGGCGTAAAATATTAAAAGGACAAGCTAAAATTTGTGTAGGTGCTCGTTCGAGTATTTTTGCACCATTTAAAAATTTAGGATTGATTATTATTGATGAAGAACATGAAAGTACTTATAAACAAGAAGATTCACCAAGATATCATGCAAGAGATGTTGCCATAAAACGTGCTACTTTACATCACTGTCCAGTTGTGTTAGGAAGTGCCACGCCTGCAATAGAAAGTTATGCTCGAGCACAAAAAGGTGTTTACAAATTAGTTCAATTAGCACAACGTGTTAACGATCGTGCCTTACCTACCGTAACGGTAGTAGATATGGCTGAAGAAGTTAAAACAGGTAATCGTACAATATTTTCACAAATCTTACAAGATAAAATTCAACAACGTTTGGATAAAAATGAGCAAATTGTTTTATTATTAAATCGTCGTGGCTTTGCCAATTTTATTTCCTGTCGAGATTGTGGTTTTGTACCGACTTGTCATCATTGTGACGTGACTTTAACTTATCATAAAAGTTCTGGTATGATGAAATGTCATTATTGTGGTCATGAAGAACCCGTATTAGATGAGTGCCCAGATTGTCATAGTGATGTATTTCGCGATAATGGATTTGGGACACAACGAGTTGAAGAAGCATTAGCTCATCATTTTCCACAGGCAAGAGTCATTCGAATGGATGTTGATACAACAAGTAAAAAAGGCAGTCATGAAAAATATTTAACGGCATTTGGTAATAAAGAAGCAGATATTTTACTAGGCACACAAATGATTGCGAAAGGGTTAGATTTTCCAGATGTTACTCTAGTTGGCGTAATAGAGGCAGATAATTTATTAAATTTACCTGATTATCGTGCGTCAGAAAAAACTTTTCAGTTATTAACACAAGTAAGTGGTCGTGCTGGTAGACATACCAAACCAGGTGAAGTAATCATTCAAACATTTAATGCAACACATTTTGCAATTACAGATGTTATTCATGCAGATTATCAAGCATTTTATCACAAAGAAATGCAACATAGAAAATTTGGTAAATACACGCCGTATTATTATTTAGCTTCTATTTTAGTTGAACATCATTCTGAATCAACAGTTATACAAGTAGCACAGACTATTACACAGTTTTTACAACAACATTTGGATCCCCAAACAATTATTTTAGGACCAACAGCATGTACTATTGTAAAAATAAAAGATAAATATCGTTATCAAATTATTTTAAAGTATCGTCAAATGCATAATTTATATGATAGTTTGAATTATTTAAATCATTATTTTAATACAAAATCCTCTAAAAATAGTGTGCGTATTAAAATTGATATTAATCCCTATCAATTAGCTTAAAAGGAGATATTATGGCAATTAAAAAATTAGTTTTTTCACCTAATGAAATATTAAATCAAGAAGCAGACAATGTTACACATTTTGACAAGAAATTAAAAAAATTATTAGAAGACTTAGAAGAAACAATGTTATTACATGATGGTATGGGTTTAGCCGCACCACAAATTGGCATTTCTCAAAAAGTTGCGGTTGTTAATTTGGAGCAAGATGGTGTATTACATTTAATTAATCCACGTGTTGTTTGGCAATCACCAACAACAAACTTAGATATAGAAGGGTGTTTAAGTATTCCAGATACATGGGGAGAAGTTGCACGTCCGGATAGCATTAAAGTTGAATGTCAAGATGTTAAAGGACGTGATATTGAATTCATGACGAAAGATCCTCTATTAGCACGTGTCATTTTGCATGAAATTGATCATTTGTACGGAGAGTTATTTACAAATAAAGTGACTAAGTATTTTACGACGGATGAAGAAATGGAGGCTTATTATAATGAATAAAAAAGATATTCGTGTTATTTTTATGGGGACACCTGAGTTTAGTGTTCCTATATTGAAAATGTTAGTAGAAGAAACATACAATGTAGTAGCTGTCATAACACAACCGGATCGTCCAGTAGGACGAAAAAAGGTAATGACACCGCCACCTGTTAAAGTGGCGGCAGAACAGTTAAATATTCCTGTTTATCAACCTAATAAAATTTCTCTACCTGAAGAAATTCAACTTGTTCAAGATTTAAAACCGGATTTAATTATTACTGCAGCTTTTGGACAACTACTACCAGAAGCGATTTTAAATATTCCACGATTTAAATGTGTGAATGTACATGCTTCATTATTACCTAAATTACGTGGTGGTGCACCGATTCATTATGCCATTATTAATGGCGATCAAGAAGCTGGTGTTACTTTGATGTATATGGTGAAAAAATTAGATGCTGGTGATATGTTAGCGAAAGTAAGCTTACCGATCGAAGAAAATGATACAGTCGGTTCATTACATGATAAATTATCACAAGCAGGTACTAAATTATTAAAAGACACTTTACCAGAATTATTAGCAGGACGTATCGAAGCAATAGCACAAGATGATCATTTGGCAACATTTGCTCCTAATATTAAGCGTGCTGATGAATGGATTGATTGGCATAAGCCAGGAGAAGTAATTTATAATCAAGTACGTGGGATGAACCCATGGCCAGTGGCTTATACAACTTTAGCTGGTCAAAATGTAAAAATATGGGAAACAACTAAAGTGCAATTATCAACGAAACATGGTGCAACACCAGGGACAATTATTGAAGTGAAAAAAGATGGTATTGTTGTAGCAACAGGTAATGACACAGCTATCATTATTACAGCTTTACAATTGGCGGGTAAAAAACGTGTTACTGCACAACAATTTTTAACAAATAACATAGATTATGTTGGGCAACAATTAGGAGTAATAGATGAAAAATAATGTAAGGTTTTTAGCACTAAATGTATTAGATAAAATTTTTGTTGAACAAGCCTATTCGAATATTGCCATCAATCATGCATTAAAAGAAAGTACTTTGTCTTTAGTAGATAAAGGTTTATTAACTGAATTAGTTTATGGGACAGTACAATACCGTCTTACTTTAGAGTATATCATTAAAGATAAATTAAAGGGACGTGTTAAAGGTTGGGTCAAACGCTTATTAATGATGAGTGTTTACCAAATGTTTTATTTAGATAAAATTCCATCACATGCCATTATTAACGAAGCAGTAAATATTGCTAAAATTAAAGGAGGGCATAAAACCTCAGGGATGGTTAATGCCATTTTAAGAGCTATTCAAAGAGAAGGGCAACCTGATTTTAATTTAATTAAAGATGATAGTAAAAAAATATCACTTATGTATAGTTTACCTGAATGGTTAGCACAACGTTGGATTGAACAGTATGGTTATCAAGCGACACAAGAATTAGCACAAGCAAGTTTGACTCGACCACAACAAACAATTAGAGTAAACACATATTTAACCAATATAGATAAGGTTATTACCGAATTAAATAAATTAAATTATAAAGTACAGCGTAGTGATTATATAGATGAGTGTTTATTTATAATAGGTCAACCTATTATTCATCAAAAATTATTTCAAGAAGGTTGGGTCTCTTTACAAGATGAAAGTTCAATGTTTGTTGCTAATATTATTGAACCTCAACATAATCAGGTGATTTTAGATGTTTGTGCGGCTCCAGGTGGTAAAAGTATGCATTTAGCTGAGAAATTAAATAATACAGGTCATGTCATTGCTTGTGATATACACGAACATAAATTAAAGTTAATAAAAGAAAATATGTCACGTTTACATTTAACTAATATGACAACTAAGCAATATGATGCTGTAACGACATCGACTAATTTCAAAGACCAACAATTTGATGTTGTTTTAGTTGATGCACCTTGTTCAGGTTTAGGTGTTTTAAGACGTAAACCTGAAATTAAATATAGTCGTTCATTAGAAGATATTCATTCACTTAGTCAATTACAGTTAGAGATTTTATCATCTGCAAGTAAAGTAGTGAAAATAGGTGGCAGTTTAGTTTATTCAACTTGTACGATTGATGATGAAGAAAATATACAAGTGATTGCTCAATTTTTACAACAATATCCAAATTTCAAACGTCAAACATTACCAGTTAAATATCAAAACTTAAGTAATGAACATGGTGATATTCAATTAATGCCACATATCCATAATATGGATGGTTTTTATATTGCTAAATTGACAAGAATGTTTTAATATGAAGCAAATGAGAGAGAAACAATAAGAAAGGATTAATGATGCAAACACTTTATCAAATAAAAAATAGAAAACCTAGTAAATTAATGCCTAAGCATGAAAAACCTTCTATTTATTCATTAAGATTAGATCAATTACAAGATTGGTTGATTGAACAGCAAGAACCAAAATTTAGAGCAACTCAAATTTTTGAATGGTTATACCAACGTCGAGTAGATAGTTTTGATGATATGACAAATTTATCTAAAAATTTACGTCAAAAATTAAATGAGGAATTTTCTATGACAACTTTAGAAACGGTGATCAAACAAGAATCTAAAGATGGTACGATGAAATTCTTATTTCAATTACAAGATGGTTATACAATTGAAACGGTATTAATGAGACATAATTATGGAAATTCAGTATGTGTCACGACACAAGTCGGATGCCGTATCGGGTGTACATTTTGCGCATCTACATTAGGTGGATTAAAACGTAATTTAGAAGCTGGAGAAATTGTTGCACAAGTATTAGCCGTTCAAAAAGCATTAGATGCAACTGAACAACGTGTGTCAAGTATTGTTATTATGGGAATTGGTGAACCTTTTGAAAACTATGATGAAATGATGGATTTCTTAAAAATTATCAATCATGAAACAGGTTTAAATATTGGGGCACGTCATATTACAGTGTCAACTTCTGGGATTGTACCAAGAATTTATGATTTTGCAAATGAAGATTTACAAATTAATTTTGCTGTTTCTATTCATGCAGCTAATGACGAATTGCGTTCTCGTTTAATGCCAGTTAATAGAGCATATAATTTAGATAAATTATTAGAATCTATTAAATATTATCAAGAAAAAACAAATCGACGTATTAGTTTTGAATATGGTTTAATGGGTGGCGTCAATGATCAAGTTGAACATGCTGAAGAATTAGCAAAACGTATTCGTGATATTAATTGCCATGTTAATTTAATTCCTATTAATTATGTACCTGAACGAGATTATGTACGTACATCTAAAGAAGATATTTTTGCTTTTGAAAATGCATTAAAACGTTTAGGTGTTAATGTTACGATTCGTCGTACACAAGGTGATGATATTGATGCAGCTTGCGGGCAATTACGTGCTAAAAATAGTAAAAAGGAAATAGAGTCTAAATAAAATAATATAACATAGTGGACTTTTATGATTAATCTGTTACACTATAAATATATTATGTAATTAGAGATAGTTAAATTTAAAAGCTAGTTGGGAGGCTGTTATGAATAAATATCCAACATATTTTATTACGCATATTGGAAAAAGAACTAATAATGAAGACAGTGGTGGTATATTTTATAATCGAGCAAAACAACCATTAATGATTGTATGTGATGGTGTAGGTGGTTTAATGAAGGGAGAAAAAGCAAGCGAAGAGGTAACAAATTCTCTGCGTTTTGCTTGGGAACAATGTCCTTATTTTACGCCTGAAGAAGTTCAAGTTTGGTTAGTAACAGCACTACATTCTATTAATAAACATATGTTTCAGCGTGCAGAATATCAAAAGATGTCAAAAAAAATGGGAACAACAATTGTTTTATGTGCTATTTTATCAGACAAAATTATTTATGCTAATTTAGGCGATGCACGTGGCTATGCTTATGTCACAAAACAAGGATTATTACAAATTACTGATGATCATTCATTTGTAGGTGAATTATTAAAAGCTGGTGAAATTACAAGTGAACAGGCTAGAAAACATCCAAAACGATCAGTTATTACACGAGCTGTTGGTGTAGCCATGAATATTCAAGTAGATATTTATGAAATTGACAAAAAAGATGTTCAATTAGTTTTATTATGTTCAGATGGATTATCAGGCGTACTTGTAGATATGCATATAAAAAAAATAATTGATAAATCTATGAATTTAAAATCTTTAGGTAAACAATTAGTAAAAACAGTTTTAGCTAAAGGCGGCAAAGACAATATTACAATTGCTTTGCTATCAATCGATTGAGGTGAATGTAATGATTGGACATACAATATCTGACAGATATGAAATAAAATCACATTTAGGGACTGGTGGTATGGCTACAGTTTGGCTAGCCGAAGATAAAATATTAGGCCGTGAAGTAGCGATTAAAACTTTTAAAATCGATTCTAATGATGAAGCAGCAATAAAAAGATTTTATCGTGAAGCACGTGCTGTAACAAGTTTATCACATCCGAATATTGTTTCTATTTACGACGTAGAGAATGTAGATGATTATTACTATTTAGTTTTAGAATATGTTAATGGTGAAACATTAAAATCTTATATGAATAAGCATAAAAAACTATCGCTTGAAGCAGTTGTTTCTATGATGCAACAAGTAGCTGAAGGATTAGAGCATGCACATCAACATGGTGTGATTCATAGAGATATTAAACCACAAAATATTCTGATAGATAAAAATGGTATTGCTAAAATTACTGATTTTGGTATTGCTCGTTCTTATGGTGACACGACTTTAACACAAACACATCAGATGATGGGAACAGTTTATTATTTATCTCCTGAACAAGCACGTGGTAATATTGCAACAGTCCAGAGTGATATTTATTCATTAGGAATAGCAATGTTCGAACTATTGACGGGTGATATTCCGTATCGTGGAGAATCAGCTATTGCCATTGCTTTAAAACATTTACAAGAACCATTGCCAGACATAGAACAATTTAGACCAAATGTACCACAAAGTGTTAAAAATGTTATATTGAAAGCAACGATGAAAAATCCAAACGAACGTTATGTTAATGCACAAGAAATGGTAGATGATTTAGCCACTTGTTTAGATGAATCACGTTTACACGAAGCACCATTTTTAGGATTTAGTGTTTTAGCTAATACACAAGTAATTAACAAAATTGAAAATGAACGTGGTGAAGTTGTTGAAGATGAATCGACAGTAATTATCAATAAAAATCATCAGACTATTCCTGAAGTGAAGCAAGAAAGTGTGAAAAAGAAAATGCCACTAAAAAAATATCCGCACAAGAAAAAAAATAATATTCTTTGGCGCTTAGCATTATTAGCAAGTGGATTCATTTTAGTTTTTTTAATTATTTCTTATTTATTTTTTAGTAATAATAAAGTTGTTGTACCAGATGTTGTAAATATGACTGTAGAAGAAGCCACAGCAAAAATTACAAAAGCTGGTTTAAAAGTAGGAAAAATAGATGAAGTTGCAAATGAACATAAGGCAAAGGGATTAATTATTGAAACAACACCATCATCAGAGAAAAAAGTTGCAAAAGCAACAGCTATAGATTTAAGTGTCTCTAGTGGTAAATCAACGATTACAATGCCTGATTATACAGGTTATAGTTTATCACAAGTAAAAAAATCAGTAGCTATTCAAAAATTCAAATCAGTAACATATAAAGAACAAGAACATTCTTCAATTGAAAAAGGAAAAGTTATTTCTCAAAATATTGAAGCTGGAGAAGAAGTTTCTCCTGCTGATACTAAATTAATTATTATTGTATCAAAAGGACCACGTGCAACAGTTAGTGTACCAAATTTATTAGGGGTGTCATTAGCAGAAGCACAACGTAATGCTAAAAATTATAAGATTGTTGTTGATGGCACATATACAAATGATAATGTCGTCATAACAGGACAAAATCCTGATCCAGGTCAAGAAATTGCTAAAGATTCAATTATTTATGTTGCTGTAGGTTCTGGTAAAACTGAAGAAACAACGACAGAAGATACATTAGTAGATGATAAAGAAAATACTTCAAAAGAAAAAACATCAACACATACGAGCGCAACAAGAACTTATACTGAAGCAATTACTATTGATAGTGTTAAAGGTAAGTTATATATAGAAGATGCTAAACACAGTTATAGTGATGTTGCACAAAACTATGATATTTCAGGTGTTCAAACTAAAACTTTCACACTAACTGCTAAAAAAGGCGGTACAGCAAAATATAAATTAGTAGATGAACAAGGGAATATTATATTAACTAATGAATATTCTTATGATCAAATGAATGATAGCAATTAGAAAACAAGGTTTTAATGGGCTCTTTGTCAAAGAGTGTT
>NZ_JBZXTS010000010.1:0-39744 GCF_058895785.1 Staphylococcus sp. B1(2026) | reverse complement strand
GGATTTTGAACTACGCAATAGATACAAATTTATTCTTGACGCAATTTATTAAGTAATGTTTCAAACCATTCTGGTTTTGGTGCTTCAAATTCCATATATTCATTAGTTGTCGGATGTACAAATCCGATAATAGCCGCATGTAAAGCTTGTCCATTAATATCGAATGTACGCTTTGGTCCATACTTTGGATCACCTACTAATGGATAACCAATATGCTTCATATGCACACGAATTTGATGCGTACGACCCGTTTCTAGTTCACACTCAACCAATGTATAATTTTTAAATCTTTCAATCACATGAAAATGTGTTACAGCATCTTTACCATCATCTACAATTGCCATTTCTTGTCTTTCTCGCTTATTACGACCAATGGGTGCATCGATTGTTCCATAATCATGTGGAATGACACCATGTACAACAGCATAATATTTTCTAGTCACTGTTTTCTTCACTAATTGCTCTACTAAATGACGATGTGCATTATCATTTTTAGCAACCATTAACAAACCAGAAGTATCTTTATCTATACGATGTACAATCCCTGGTCTAATTTCTCCATTAATACCCGATAAATCCGTACAATGATACATCAAACCATTCACTAATGTTTTTGAACTATGACCTGGTGCCGGATGTACAACCATTCCTTTAGGTTTATTAACAACCAGTACATCACTATCTTCATAATAAATATCTAAATCTAAGTTTTCCGCTAAAATTTCTACTTCTTGAACTTCTGGTACAACGATCGTAATAACATCATCTGCTTTTATTTTATATTTAACTTTCACTTTCGTTTCATTAACTAAAATATCGCCATTTTCAATCCACATTTGAACTTGTGTTCTTGACCACTGATCATTTTGTTCATTGACAAATTTATCTAATCTAATACCTTCTGATTCTTTTTTTACAATATGTTTCATTAAAATTCCTTCCTTATCGGTGAAAAGTTGACATAATATTTTTATTAATGTCTTAAATTTTCACCTTCTATATAAAATTCTTGTGTTAAAGTTTTAATACGTTCAATTAATCGCATTGCTTTAACTGGTTCATTGCCTTGCTTCGTTTGTGCTAAATATACTTCTAATTCTGCCACGCTAAAATTCGAAGAAATAAAAGTTAATAAACCATTCATCATACGATAATTCAATAGTGGCCCAATAATTTCATCTCTCACCCAAGGTGTTAAATCTTCCGCACCAAAATCATCAATAAATAAAATAGGTTGTTGACGAATAAAATTCAACTGTTCATGATACGAATTATCTCTAATACCTTGCTTTAAATCTCGAATAAATTCAGGTAAATAAATCATCGTACTTGCATAATGATGGGCACGTAAATCATTGGCAATGGCACATAATAAATATGTTTTCCCAATACCTACATCACCATGAATATACAAACCTTTTACTTTGTCTAAAGGCTGCTTTTGATAAATTTTATCGAGTATATCCATTGTATATTTAACTACTTCTGCTTTTGATTGACTATTAACAATAATTTCATTAAATTGTGCAGACTTCAGACGTTCTGATACATTAAAAGTGGTAAATAAATTGTTAAATTGTTGTTGTGATACTTCATATTTCTTATGTGCACAAGGAATATAAAAAGTTTCTATCAAACCATTACGATTAACTCTTAAACGAACATTATAACCTTTCATCATGCTTTTACATTGATCTAATGGTGCATTATTCGGACAAATTTTAACACCATCCGCATATTCATTTAATGCACTTAAACTTTGATTAATTGCATCAGGTGCTAAACTTTGTTGATTTAATTCTAAAAACTTTATAATATCTGGGTGTGCTAATACCTTTTTTTTAATTTGTTGAAAACGCTGATTTAACTCTTGAGGATTAGAAAAAATTGATATTATATCTTCTTGTTGTGCCATTAATTTTCTCCTCTATTGTTGATTAAATTTTTAACTTCTTCTATCATATATTGCGTGTCTTGATTTTTTTCTTCAGTGATTGTGATTTTTTGCTTCATGTACTGTGGTATAGGTTCTTGTTTCTTATATGTTTGTGGATAAGGTGAGTATTTTACTTTGTCAGCCTGTTTACGTTGTCTATTCTCTCGTTCTTGTTCACGTTGTTTCTTACTTTTAATAACATATAACATTGCCGATTTAGCATTCGTTAATTGCTGTAATGCAAAATCTGCAGCCACTTTATCTAAATATTTAAAATTAGGTAATACTTTCTTTTTAGTTTGTTGCAAACAATAATCACATAAAACATTCATGACGCCTTGAGATAAATGATATTTTGATGTAATTTTTTCTAAAGATTGTTGTACTTCTTCTGAAACAGGCGCATTAAAACGTTGAATTAAAACCATCAATGGTGAATGCGTATCATAATAATGACATAATTGATCTAATTTCGAACCCGTTGTCTCATGAACAATTGGTTCTGACACAACCGTCTGATTCAAATTCTTATTATAAAATTTATAATAATGACGCGCATTCGTTTTAAATTTTTCAATATCAATTTGTTGATATTGATTTAAAGAAGATAATAAAATATTTTTCATATCAATTATTGTCGTATTATAAAGTATAAAAACTTCTTCAGCCACTTTTCTTACTTCTGGTGTTAATTGTTGTTCAGTAATAAAATTATCACCTAACAATTGTATCAACCCTAACCAATCAAATTGCTGACTAAATTGAATAGTTGATTGTGGACTAATTGTTGCAGCTTCATGTGACTTTTTATGAAACAATGTCATATTTTTTATCGTATAAATATCATCAATATTTTTAGTAATGTCTTGATACTCATTATAATTTGATTGCGTGGTTAACTGTTGCTTTAATTGTAATGTACGTGTTTCACTAATTCGTTCTGATAATAAAGTAAACAATAAAGCACTATTAAAAAATTCTTCAGCTGATAAAGGTGGTATAATTTCATAAATAAATTGTTTAGGTGTCATCATTTTAACATAAACTTTTAATAAGCCTAGCGCTTCTAGTTTATGACGATGAACCAAAATTGTATCTAATCTACAATTCAAGTCATTCATTATAATTAAATGATTATTTTTTGCTGTATTCTGTGCAAATGTTTTTGGCAGTTGAGACAAATAATGATAAAAACCTGCTGTTTCCATCGAAATAAGAGGTAAATACAATTTATTTAATACTTCTAGTTGATGTGCTGATAGCAATTGTTTTCTAACAATAGTAAATTCATCTAGTTGATGTAATTCTTGATTCACATAGATTCACCTCTTTAAAGTTAATTAGATAAAAATAGAGAGATGAGGTATGCCCATCTCTTATTTATGATAGGTTATTTTAATGAATAGTTTGTTGCAATAATTCAAAATATTGTTTAGTATTATTAAAATTAGCGCTCAATTGATAATGAATCGTCTTTGTTTGATCTGATGGCTGATAAAAAGCTTCAATAAATAAAGGATACGCACGTGTAAATAACACTTTAACATTATCATTTTCTTCAATTATCGTCAACATATCATTTACTTTTTTAATTAATACTAAAAAACGCTCTTTAGTAGGCACATCTGCTGATACATAACTATCAATAACACTAGTGAATGATAAATGTTGTTGTTCTTTAGGTACAAAATTAATATTATTTTCTATAATATCATACAAATATTCAAAAACTTTATGTATATTTTCTGAATGTGGTAATGGTTGTGCAACATCTACTAATAAAATTTCATTAATATTAAATTCTGAAATAAATAAATACATTTCATATAATTCTTCGATTGTTAACTTAGGTAGTACATCATAAGCTTCCACAATTTGTTTAATAGATAAACGTTTCGTAAATGTATTCACAAAAGTATTACACCAAATAAACTCTGATAAAGTATCCGGGTGAATTAATTCAACTAAATATTGATTAAATAATACTTGATTGTCTTGCGATAACCATGCTGTTAAATCTTGATCTATATGACTAATCATAGTTTCAAATTTATTCATTATTTCGTCATTCATTAGACGCTCTGGATTAAACTCAGTTTTTAATTGTGCTTTAATCGATGTGACTTGTTGTAAATAATATGTTTGTTCTTCTGGTATCTCTTGAGTTAACTCATTGCTTTCAATTAACTGGCGTAATAACATCTCTTCAAATTTATAAGTATACATCATTAAATGATCTAAAATTTTTATATAAGCAACTTTGACATGTTTATCATTACTAATATCATTGATTAATACTAAAGCATCAACAATAGTTTGTCTCACTTGCTTAAAATTATATGATAGATTAAAATTCTTTTCTGAAATCGTTAAATCAGCCATGATATCCTCCTTATAATACGATATAATTAATTAAATTCTACCATACTTTAAAATTAAAAGAAACTATATAGAATAAGTCATCTCATTAAGCTAATAAATAAAGTAAAAAAGTAGTACGATAATCGTAACTACTTTTTTATCTCTTATCTTTGATGACTTATCGATGAATACGTTTTAATAAATGTAACAATGCACTTACATCATCACTGTGTAGAGAACGAACGATGTTAATAATTGTGCGTTGATCATCAGACAACATTTCTGTATGCTGTTGTGTTGATTGATAGCCTAATAATTCATCCATTGTTACATTAAAAACATCTGCTAACTTCATTAAAGATTTGACACCAGGTTCACTACGACCATATTCCCAATTAGAATAAACACCATGACTAGATAAATTTAATTCTTCTGCCATATACGCCATAGAAAAACCATATAATGTGCGATAAGTCTTCAGATTAGTTGCTAACTTGGTTTGTTTTTTGCTCATGATTCTCCCCCATGTCTAAACTAATCTAAAATTACTTATAACTTCCAACAATATTATACCATTACTTATATATTACTGACAAATATATTGATAGTTTGCACTTTATTATTTAATTTTTTAATGCTTGTACGGGTGCTGGAATGCGTCCACCTCTTTGAATAAACACATTACAGTCACCCTCTTTAACTGGCATAATTGGTGCTGTACCTAGTAAGCCACCAAATTCAATGGTATCGCCTACTTCTTTACCTTTTGCTGGAATAATTCTTACTGCTGTAGTTTTTGAATTAATCATACCTATTGCAGCTTCATCTGCAATAATACCAGATATTGTGGTTGCCGAAGTTGTTCCTGGAACGGCAATCATATCTAAACCAACAGAACATACTGCCGTCATAGCTTCTAATTTATCTAAAGTTAACACACCTTTTTCACAGGCTTCAATCATTCCTTCATCTTCTGACACGGGAATAAATGCACCACTTAATCCACCAACAGCTGATGAAGCCATCATACCACCTTTTTTTACTGCATCATTTAACAAAGCTAATGCTGCAGTTGTACCATTTGTCCCACAAATTGACAATCCCATACTTTCTAAAATACGTGCCACAGAATCACCTATCGCTGGTGTCGGTGCCAATGATAAATCTAAAATACCGAAAGGTATATTTAAACGTTGACTAGCTTTATGACCAATTAACTCACCTACACGTGTAATTTTAAAAGCAGTTTTTTTAATGACTTCCGCAACATCTGTTAATGTGCTTGCCTCACTATTCTCTAATGCTGCTTTAACCACACCTGGCCCTGAAACACCTACATTAATAACGGCTTCACCTTCACCAGTTCCATGAAATGCACCAGCCATAAAAGGATTATCGTCAACCGCATTACAAAATACGACTAACTTGGCACACCCAAAACTATCTGGCGTGATTTCAGCAGTTTCTTTAATAATTTCTCCCATTAAAGCCACTGCATCCATATTAATTCCTGCTTTAGTCGAACCAATATTAACAGAAGAACAAACAATATCTGTTGTTTTTAAAGCTTCTGGAATAGAACGAATTAACACTTCATCAGAAGCAGTCATACCTTTTTGTACTAATGCAGAAAAGCCGCCAATGAAAGAAATCCCTATTGCTTTCGCTGCTTTATCTAATGTTTGAGCAATTGTCACATAACTATCAGCTTTAGTTGCTGCAGCAATTTGAGCAATAGGCGTGACTGAAATACGTTGATTCACAATTGGAATACCATATAATGTTGATAACTCTTGAGCTGTTGCCACCAAATCTTTACCGATACGTGTGATTTTATCATAAATATTTTGATTTAACTTTTCAATATCGCTATCTATACAATCATGCAAATCAATACCAATTGTAATCGTTCTAACATCAAAATTTTGATCCGATACCATTTTTAATGTTTCTAAAATCTCTTGTGATTGAATCATAATTCCTCCTATATACGATGCATCGCGGTAAAAATTTCGTTATTTTGAATTCGAATATCTAATGATAATGTTTGACTTTGCTGAGATAATAAAGTTGATAATTCATCAAACGCTAATGTTGCTTCTTGTAAATCAACTAAAATAATCATTGTAAAATAGTGATCCATAATTTGTTGACTAATATTTACAATATTAATATGTTGTTCTGCCAGTAATTTTGATACTTCATAAACAATACCAACACGGTCTTGACCTACCACTGTAATAACAGCTTTCATAATTTCATATCCTCCAAATAATAAATATTTTTTGATTATAACATAAGCCATTCTAATAAGATACGATAAATAAAAAAATCAGGTAACTATACCTGATTTTTTATGATTTAACGACTACCTTTATCATAACTTTGACCTAAAGCCTTAGGTGCAATTGCTGATTTAGAGAATAATACTAATGCAATAATTGTCATAATAAACGGAAACATATTCCATAATTCTTTAGAAACAGCTAAAGCTGGGAATAAAATACTTACTTTCTCAGCAAATACTTTCGTTAAACCAAAGAATAACGCTGCTAAAGTAGTTCCTAATGGTGTCCATTTACCAAATACTAATGCGGCTAACGCTAAGAAACCAAAACCATAAACAGTGACACTCTGGTCAAAACGTTGTGCAAATGTCAATACAATGACACCTCCTGCTAAACCACCTAAAGCACCTGATACTAATACACCTGTATAACGTATTTTATAAACATTAATTCCCATCGAGTCAGCAGCACTTGGATGTTCCCCTACTGCACGTAATCTCAATCCAAATGGACGTCGATATAATAAATACCATGTAATGGCCACAATCACAATAGCGATCAAGACAGTCGGATAAATCTCTAATTTACCTGGAATAATTGCCCAACGTTGAAAAACATTATCTAGAACAATATCATAACCGCCACCTGTATAGACTTTAGCTAATAATAATGTTAAAGCAGGTGCAATCATATTAATTGCTGTTCCCGAAATAACTTGATCTGCTCTAAAGTGAATTGATGCCACAGCATGTAATAAAGAAAATAATAAACCTGCTAAAGTGGCACATAATATTGATAATAAATTACCTGTTAAACCCATTGATGAAAATAAAGAATTACTTGCAATTGCCGCAACAAAAGCACCCATAATCACTAAACCATCTAAGGCAATATTAATAACACCTGAGCGTTCTGAATATAAACCACCTATTGCAGCTAATAAAATTGGCACTGCATATTGTAATGTGGCATCTAAAATTGATAGAAAATTATCCATTATTTTTCGCCTCCTGTTGTTTAGATAATTGTTTTTTCGCTTGACGAATACCTAATTGTTTAAATACGTAATTGGCACCGACAAAGAAGACAATTAAACCAATTAAAATCGCTGCAATTTCTTTTGGAATACCAATGAAATTCAATTGAATGGCCACAACATTTAAGAAACCAAATAATAATGCTGATAAAAAGACACCAATTGCTGTTGAACCACCTAATAATGCAACCGCAATACCTGTAAAACCATAACCTTCAAATCCAGCATTGGCACTTACAAACCCTACTGGTCCTAAAGCTAAAATTGCACCACCTAAGCCAGCAAATGCACCTGCAATGACCATTGACAATACAATATTACGTTTAACTTTCATACCTGCATAAAGTGCACCATTGGCATTAAAACCACCTGCACGTAATTCAAAACCAAAAGTTGTACGATTAATAACAAACCAATAAATGACTAAAGCAACTAAAGCAATGAACAAATCATTTCCTAATCTACCATTAGCGAAAAATTGTGCAATCGTTGGATTATTTAATAAACCAAGTTTTGTTTCTGGATTTGTTAAACTTTGTGATACAGTTGGTGAACTACCTGTAATGATATGACCAACAACATATTGAGAAACATATAATGCTGTATAGTTTAACATAATAGTAACAACGACTTCACTCACATTAAATAGTGCTTTTAATAATCCCGGAACAAAAGCCCACAAAGCACCACCAATAATACCTGCTAAAACAGCCACAATAACTAATAATGTAGGCGATAATGATGCGCATTTTATTACAACAACTGCTGCTGATAACCCACCAATAATAAATTGTCCTTCTGCCCCAATATTAAATAAACCTGTTTTATTAGCAAAAGCAATAGATAAACCTGTACAAATTAATGGAATCATTGCGACAAAAATTTCTGCCATATTGTAAGAATTACCTAAAATATTATCTACAATTTGTGGCAATACCTCTGTAATATTAGCCCCAATTGATACAATAATAATAACACCAATTAATAATGATAAAACGATTGGTGCTAACACCGGTAAAATTTTATTATAAAATAACGATGAACTCTTCATACTAAACCTCCTGACTTTCAATACCAGCCATCAATAGTCCTAATTGATTTTCGGTAGCTTGTTTGGCATCAATTGTTTCAATAATTTGTCCATCATGAATAACGGCAATTCTATCAGAGACATTCATTACTTCATCTAATTCAAATGAAATTAATAAAACGGCATTACCAGCATCACGCTGTTCAATTAAACTTTTATGAATGAATTCAATTGCCCCAACATCTAAACCACGTGTAGGCTGCATAGCTATCAATAATTTTGGATTTCTACGAATTTCACGGCCAATAATTAATTTTTGTTGGTTACCACCAGACATCGAACGTGCAATTGTATAAATATCTCCACTTGAACGCACATCAAATTCTTCGACTATACTTTCTGCCAGTTTAGCAGTTGCTTTATTATTTAATAAGCCATATTTAGAATTTGGCTGTTGGAAATAGGTTTGTAACACGGCATTTTCTGCAATAGAAAAATCTAACACTAAGCCGAATTTATGTCTGTCAGCTGGAATATGTCCAATTCCTGATAATGTTCTTTGACGAATTGATTTCGTTAACAAATCTTGACCTAAAAAGTTAATTTGACCACCCGTAGCATCCATTAAACCTGTTAACACTTCAACCAACTCATTTTGTCCATTACCATCAATACCAGCAATACCTAAAATTTCGCCTGCACGAACATCTAAAGATAATTTTTTCAAAATATCTACACCACGTGCATCAACTGCTGTTAAATCTTTAATTGATAATACAACTCCTTGTGGTTGTGCTTCTTTTTTCTCCGTTGTAAAACTTACTTTACGCCCGACCATTAGCTCTGCTAAACTTTCTGTTGTAGCACTCGCAACATCTACCGTATCAATATATTTACCACGACGAATAACTGTACAACGATCAGCCACTGCTTTAATTTCTTTTAGTTTATGTGTAATAACAACAATCGTTTTACCTTCGTTCACTAAATTTTTCATAATTGACATTAACTCATCAATCTCTTGTGGTGTTAGTACCGCCGTTGGTTCATCAAAAATCAAAATTTCTGCATCACGATATAGCATTTTTAAAATTTCTACACGTTGTTGCATTCCTACAGAAATATCTTCGATTTTAGCATGAGGATCTACATCTAATTTGTAACGTTCAGACACTTCTTTAATTTTTTTGGCAGCATTTTTGATATCAATACTCCCACCCATCATTGGTTCCATACCTAGAATAATATTTTCAGTTACAGTAAAATTATGAACCAATTTAAAATGTTGGTGTACCATACCAATCCCTAATTCTGTTGCTTTATTAGGATTATTAATATCTACACGTTCTCCACGTACTTTAATATAACCACCATCTGGTTGATATAAGCCAAATAAGACTGACATCAACGTTGATTTACCAGCACCATTTTCACCTAATAATGCATGGATTTCTTGTGGTTTTACTTGCAATGTAATATTATCATTGGCTACAAAAGTACCAAATTCTTTGCGAATATCTATCATTTCTATCGCATATTCTATATTACTGGTTGTTGGCCTTATTTCTGTTACCACAATATGTTCCTCCTTTAATAAAAACATCAATTCATATTATCAATTAGCAAAAAGTAACAATAATTTTTCAAACCAGTTTTATAAAGTTACTTTGATGCTTCTTTATTATAACTTTTTTTGACAAGAATGAAAATAACTAATTTATCTAAAATACTAATAAACGATTTAATAAATAACGCTTAAAAAATAATCAGTCTATTCCTTATTATTCGTCACTTCAATTATTTTAGTAAGCGTTTTATTTTATAGATAAAAAAATATTAGCTAGAAATAAACTAGCTAATATTTTTGATAAATTTAGTATTTACCCGTGATTTTAACAGATTTTTCTTTAACGAAATTATTAATTTCATCTTGTGTTGCTGGTGCTGTAATTTTACCATCTTTAATTTCTTGTAAAGATGCTTTTACTTTACCTAAAATTTCTTCAGATAAGTTTTTATTCTCTTCTGGAATACCTACACCGTCTTCTTTAGCTGTTAAAATAGTTGTTTTACCACCTTCAAATTTACCTTCTTTAATACTTGTTAAAGCTGTTTTTGCTGCTTGGTCAACACGTTTAACTGCTGATGTTAAAATAATAGATTTACTATTTGCATCATCTTTATTTAATAAACCATCTTCATATTGATCACGGTCAACACCAATTACCCAGTTTTTAATGTCTTCGCCATCTTTAACACGTTCTTTAGCTTCGTTAATTACACCTGTACCTGTCGCACCACCGGCTGCAAAAATAACATCTGCACCTTGGTCATACATTGTAGCTGCTAAAGTTTTACCTTTAGCTACATCAGTGAAACTACCTGAATATTCATAGAAAATTTCAATTTTTGGATTAACTGATTGTGCACCTGCAATGAAGCCCCAACCAAATTTTTGTACTGCTGGTAATGCTTGACCACCAATAAATCCTACTTTTCCTGATTTAGATTGTGATGCTGCAGCAATACCTGCTAAATAACCCGCTTCTTGTTCTGCAAATAAATAACTTGCAACATTGTCAGATTGTACTTCTGCATCAATTAATACAAATTTAACATCAGGCTTAGATTGTAATAATTGAGGCGCTACAGTATTTAATGGTTCTTGGAATAAGAAACCAGAAGCAAATACCGCATCAGAATTATTAGCCATGTTTGTTAAATTAGATGCTAATTCAGAAACGTTTTTTGTTTCAATTGGAGGTACTTCAGTTGATCCTGGATTATCTTTTAACCATGCTTGAATACCTTCGTAAGTTCCTTGGTTAAATGATTTATCATGGATACCACCTGAATCAGATACTAAACCTACTTTTAAGTTAGCTTTAGATGCACTATCAGTCATTGCCGCGCCTGATGTTGCTTCTTTTGTTGAATCTGAAGCTCCACATGCCGATAATACAACTGCTGTTGCAGCTAATGCACCAAATGTTTTGAACATTTTTTTCATTGATATAAATCCTCCTGAATTTTAAAAATTACTCTGATAAAGTAATACACTGATAATTTACCATAATATACAATAAATATCAACAACAAATGAAATCGTTTTATATCATACATTGATTATCTATGATTAATATATATCATGGTTGCTTTTATTATATCATAAATATAGTCAAAAAGTGATAGACAATTAACAAAAATTAACATATTACGTTGTCGTTAATAAAAATTCTTGAAAAACTTCATTACCTAAATACAAACCTTCACGTGTTAATTTATAATGTGTTTCTGTTTCAACTAACCACTGACGTGCGATTAACTTTTCTAATTGTTTTGAAAATACATCATTAATATGTTGATTAAAAACAGAATAAAATAAAGCTTTTTCTACACCTTCTAACATACGTAAACCTAAAAACATAAATTCTTCCATTTTTTCTAAAGTTGACACTGCATTACTTTCAAAAATGGCATGTGATTGTGTTTTCACTGCATTCATATACGGTTTTAAAGGTCCAAAATTCGCATAACGTTGTCCATCTACATAACCATGTGCACCCGCACCAAAACCATAATATTCTTTATTTTGCCAATAACATAAATTATGTTGACTTTCATACCCTTGTTTTGCAAAATTACTAATTTCATATTGTTTTAACTGGTGCGCATCAAAGGCTTGCTGTACATATTGATACATTTCAAGCTCTAATTCTTCAGGTGGTAATTTTAATAAACCTTTGCGCTGCAAATTATAAAATACTGTCTTTGGTTCAACGATCAATGAATAGCATGAAATATGTGGTATATCCAAAGCAATTACTTTTTGCACACTATCTTCGACATCAGCCATTGTTTGTTGAGGTAAACGATACATTAAATCCACACTTAAATTTGTTAGTCCTTGTGATTTCGCAAATTCAATCGCACGAAAAATATCTTCCTCATGATGTGTTCGACCTAATTCTTTTAATAAATCATTATTAAAAGTTTGCACACCAATACTCAATCGATTAACACCATATTGTGCCAGTAGCGCAATTTTATTAGTCGTTAACTCATCAGGATTCGCCTCAAAAGTATACTCAACAGTAATTTGAGGAAACGCTACTTTAATCGTCTCTAGTAAATAAATCAACTGATGTTCATTTAATGCAGTAGGCGTTCCACCCCCAACAAAAACCGTCTTCACATTTTGTCCTTGCACCTTAGACCATATTTCACGCCTCAAACACTCTAAATAATCATCAACCGGCTGATTTTGAATAAAAATTTTATTAAAATCACAATAAGTACAAATCTGATGACAAAAAGGAATATGTATATAAACATGTTCTACCATAAAGATCTCCTTTCTATTAATAAAGAGTGATGATTAAACATCACTCTTTAGAATGTATCGTATTATTTTTGATAATTACTTACCGTCTTCATCCATCTTCAATACGGCCATGAAAGCTTCTTGTGGTACTTCAACTGAACCGACTGCTTTCATACGTGCTTTACCTTCTTTTTGTTTTTCAAGTAATTTACGTTTACGGCTAATATCACCACCGTAACATTTTGCTAATACATTTTTACGCATAGCACGAATCGTCTCACGTGCGACAACTTTATTACCTATTGCTGCTTGAATTGGTACTTCAAATTGTTGTCTTGGGATTAATTCTCTTAATTTAGCAACAATGACTTTACCACGTGGGTAAGCAAAATCACGATGAACAATAAAGCTTAAGGCATCTACTTGTTCACCATTTAATAGAATATCCATTTTCACTAATTTACTTACTTGATAACCGATTAATTCGTAATCAAATGAAGCATAACCTTTAGTATTTGATTTTAATTGGTCAAAGAAATCAAAGACAATTTCTGCTAAAGGCATTTCATAAATAATATTAACACGAATATCATCTAAATAATCCATATTCATGAAATTACCACGTTTACGTTGACATAACTCCATAACTGGACCGACATAATCATGTGGCACCATAATTGAAGCTTTGACATAAGGTTCTTCTACATTTTCAATTTTCTGAGGATCTGGCATTTCTGATGGATTCGATACTTCTACATTTGAACCGTCAGTTAAATTAACTTTATAAATAACCGAAGGTGCTGTCGCAATAATATCAATATTAAATTCACGCTCAATACGTTCTTGAATAATCTCCATATGTAACATACCTAAGAAACCACAACGGAAACCAAACCCTAAAGCTTGAGAAGTTTCTGGTTCAAATTGTAAAGCAGAATCATTCAACTCTAATTTCTCTAAAGCTTCACGCAAATCATTGTAACGAGAAGAATCTATCGGATATAATCCACAAAATACCATAGGGTTTAATTTACGATAACCTGGCAGTGGCTCACTTGCTGGATTATTAGCTAAAGTAATTGTATCACCTACACGTGTATCCCCTACCGTTTTCATAGAAGCGGTAATAAAACCAACATCTCCTACTGTTAATTCTGATGTTTTCTTTTCTTTAGGTGTATGGACACCTACTTCAATGACTTCAAACTCAGAACCAGTAGCCATCATTTTAATTTTATCACCTGGTTTTACTGTACCATTAACAATTCTTACAGATACAATTACACCACGATAAGCATCATAGATTGAGTCGAAAATTAAGGCCTGTAAAGGCGCAGCTGGATCACCCATTGGTGCTGGTACTTTTTCTACAATTTGTTCTAAGATTTCATCGATACCTATACCAGCTTTGGCAGAAGCTAATACTGCTTCTGAAGCATCTAAACCTATCACATCTTCTATTTCTTGTCGTACACGCTCAGGCTCTGCTGCTGGTAAATCAATTTTATTAATAATTGGTAAGATTTCTAAATCATTATCCAATGCTAAATAAACATTAGCTAAAGTTTGGGCTTCAATTCCTTGGGCAGCATCTACAACTAAAATCGCACCTTCACAAGCAGCTAACGAACGTGATACTTCATAAGTAAAATCGACATGACCCGGTGTATCAATTAAATGAAATAAGTAAGTTTCACCATCTTTAGCTGTATAATGAATTTGTACAGCATTTAATTTTATCGTAATACCACGTTCTCTTTCTAAATCCATAGAATCTAATAATTGTGCTTTCATTTCTCGTTGTTCTAATGCACGTGTTTTTTCTAAAATTCTATCAGCAAGGGTAGATTTTCCGTGGTCTATATGTGCAATAATAGAGAAATTTCTTATTTTCTCTTGTCTAATCAAACGTTGTTCATCGTTCATGTGTTCTCTCTACTCCTCTTCAATTAAGTGTTTACAGAGTGATTATATCCTATCACGATTTAAAAATCTACAAATGTAAGAAAATAGTTGACAATTAATTACTCTATCACGTAAAATTAGTAATGTTGTAATTGAAAACAACAACAATAAATATCTAGGAGGTGTAATCATGGCAAATATTAAATCACAAATTAAACGTGTTAAAACTGCTAAAAAAGCTAATGAAATTAACACTGCTAAGAAAACTGAAATGCGTACAGCAATCAAAAAAGCTAAATTAGCTAAAGCTGAAAATGCTGAAAACGTAACTGAATTAGTATCATTTGCTGTTAAATTAATTGACAAAGCTAAAAAATCTAATTTAATTCACAGCAACACAGCTGATCGTTACAAATCTCGTTTAATGAGCAAATAATTTTTATAAATTCTCGCGAGTGTTTATAAAACGAGAATAGCGTCAACTATTCAAAATAAAAAGGTCTGTTTTCAGACCTTTTTATTTTTTGCCTAATAATGATAAAATCAATAATTCTAAGACCATTTTTTTATCTAATGATGACGATTTTAATTGTTTATCACATTCCGCTAATTGAACCATAATATCATACAAAGAAGTTAATGAATAAGTTTTAATCTTATCTACAGTATACTTCACACGATATAAATTTTTCTGCTGCAATCTAGAGGCAATTTCATCTAATCGATAGCCCTTACTTTGTAATAATTTCACTTGGTACATAATTCTAAACTGACTAGCAATTAAAGCAACTAAAGCAATTGGTTCATGACCAGTTAATAGTAAACCTTCTAGTAATTCTAATGCCTGTTGTCCTTGATTTTTCAAAATATATTCACTTAATTTAAATACATTTTGCTCTAAAGTAGGCACAACATTTTGTTCGATAATTTCTTCTGTAATTACTTCATGACGACCAACAAATAAAATTAATTTAGTTAATTCACTATCTATTTGTGTAATATTATCATGAGTTAACAATAATAACCGTTCTAAAGCACGAGGTTCAATAGTCAAATGATGTTCTCTTAATCTATTATTAATCATGTTTTTCAAAGTATGACTATCTGGTGTTTCAGCCGAATAAACATAACCTTGTTTTTTTAATTTTTTTACAATATTTTTTCGTTGATCAATTTTTTCTGTTGGACAAATTAAAACCAAAATAGAAAATGGTGCCGGATTATCTAAATATGTTATTAAACTTTCCAAATCTTGCTTTATTGCTTCTTTTTTTACTTCTGACGATAAAAAATAACAGTTTTTGCAAATAATGACTTTATTATCAACTAAAAATGGTACAGTTGATGCCTCTAATACAGCCTCTGAAATATTACTATTATCCATATCATAAGTTATAACAGAAAATTCATCTTCTGTTGAAATATAACGATTAATAATTTTATCTTGTGCTTGTTGAATAAGAAAAGTTTCCTTGCCATACAATATAAATAACTGTTGATTTTGTTTTAATTGTAAATCTAATTGTTTCATTTAATAAATGATAACCTCTCTTGTAATTTTGTTTCTAACCACCAAAAACCTAATATATAGTGATATCTTATCATGCCTGAATTTTGAGTACTATAAATATGGTCAGTAAAATATGCTAAACGATTTAAAGTTACTCGATGTGGATGATGATAACGATTATTCACACCTGCTGAAATAATCACATCATCTGGCTGTATCTTTTGTAATAATGGTAAACCACTACTCGTATGACTTCCATGGTGACCTGCTTTCAAAACATTAATATGAGGTAAATAAGTCATATAATGTCGCTCTTCTTCACTAGTCGCATCACCTGTAAATAAAAATGTACGCCCACCAATCTCACCATATAAAACAATTGAATTAGCATTAGTATCTTGAATAGGATAATCTTTATCAGGTGAAATAACAACAAATTGTAGATTATCTAAAACAATCTTCTCACCTGTAGCTACTAAACGAATATCAATTTGATGCGCTTCAGCATAGTTGATAATATCTACCATTTTTTCGTGCTGATAACTATTCCGTGTCATCACTAATTGTTTAACATTAACATGTTGTAAAATATTCAAAGTATCACCCATATGATCAAAATCAGCATGTGTTAATACTAATATATCAATTTGTTTAATTCCTTGTCCTTTAAAATAGGCATTAAAAATTTTATCATACAATGATTGTTTAAATTGTCCGCCTGTATCAATCATCATCGTCTGATGATTAAATGCTGTTTCAATAATAATACTATCACCTTGTCCCACATCAACAAAACTTACAGTTGTTGACCATTTAATACTATTTAACACAATCCATATAATAACCATTAATACTGTCGTAATGGCTCGATAATAATACTTAACAGTTAACAGATAAAGAAAATAGAGAATCATTATCGTCAATATTATCAACGCTAACGAAGACCATGCGCCTACAATTAATTGGTCAACAAGTGTACTACGTAGCCAAGTAATAAATATATCATTTAAATTAATGACTAATTGACAAGTATCATGACTTAAACTAAATAAGTTATCAGAAATCATATAACATAAAGCCAGAAAAAGTATAATTGGAAACAATATAATTGTAAAAAATGGGATGTAAAGTAAATTAGCAACGATACTTGCTAATGAAATAGTGTAAAAATAACTGATTGTTAACGGTAAAAGAACAATTTGACATAATAAAATGGTTAAAAATGATTTTATAAAATTATTATGTAAACTTTTTAGTTTATCATTAAATAAAATCAAGGCATAAGTAATGGTAAATGATAGCTGAAAACCAACATCAAATAATATTCTGTAATTAATAATCAGGAATAGCATCACCAAACTATTTATACAATCAAATTTTGTTAACTGCAGATTTTTAGCTAAATCTAATAATATGACCATTAACACTGCTCGTATAATTGGCATATGCTGTCCTGCTAAAATCATATAGGCAAGTAACAAACTATATTTAATCATGGCTTCAATCCATAATATAGTAATAAATTTATTTAATAATTTATTTATCAATGTTAGCAAAATAATAACATGACTACCAGAAATAGCTAATAAATGCACTAAACCTAATATTTGATAATCTTCTTTCACCGTATTAGATAAGTAACTAGTTTCTCCCCATACCATCGCAATAATTAAGGCACTTAATTTTGTAGGATGCGTTTGATACATATTAACTATTAATTGATGACGATAATTTTCGAGCCATGTTATTGGTGAATACGTTGGGATAGATTGACAAGTCATCTGTTTAATATGCGCTTCATAATAGATATGATAAATTCACGCATATTGTTGATAATTAAACTGATGAAAATTTCTAGCTGGTGAAATAGATGTTACACTTGCTTTGATATTACATGTCACAGGTACTGACTTAAAAGGCAGTGTTTGTTGAATTTGATAATGATATTTAACACGCTGATGATCTAAAATTGCTTCACCTGTCATCATTTGATCTTTTTGACTATATGGTTGTGTAATAGTTATTGTCGTAATATGTTGTGGTTGGCTAGGTATATTCATTTGTTGATAGCCAATATATAAACCATAAACAATTAATAGTCAATAATTCAATTTTATTTTATGTTTTTTACACATCAAAGTGATAATACCAAGTAAAAATATAGCATATAGATAATGGTGTGTTAAAGTTACAATAAGTGTCGCCATAGATAAAACATAAATGAAAAGTTTAATAATATAACCTCCTTTTTGTTATAATCTATGTTCTATTTGTTGTTGTAAAACTTCTAAACTATAGGGTATTTCTTTAATCATTACGCCTGCTTTATTTAATAATTCAAGTGCATACGCATGATTATGATAGTTATTTGCATAATAAATTTCACTAATACCAGCTTGAATAATTGATTTAGTACATTGTAAACATGGAAAATGTGTTACGTAAATACTAGCACCTTCTGTTGCTACACCAAATTTAGCACATTGCAATAACGCATTCATTTCAGCATGTACTGTACGTATACAATGATGATCTACTACTTTACACCCTTGTTCAATACAATGTTCATCACCAGTAATAGAACCATTATATCCACCTGCAATAATTCTTTTTTCTCTAACAATAGTGGCACCTACTGATAATCGCTGACAAGTTGAACGTAATGCTAAAATATGACTTTGTGCCATAAAATAATGGTGCCATGACATTCTCTCCATAGTATCCCTCCTAAATAGTATTATCATATCATATTTTATATTAGACAGCTATTTTGTTTTTAATACGTTCAAAGAGTTTGTCACCAATTCCTTCTATTTCTTTAATTTCTTCAATTTGATGAAAACGATGTTGCTGACGATACTCGACAATACTCTGCGCTTTTGTTGCACCTATGCCTGGAATATTTTGTAACTCACCTACGTCTGCTTGATTAATATTTATTTTATCAGTATGCTGTGTCGTTGATAATTGAGATGAATCTGTTGTATTTTCTAATTGACTAGGTATATAAATCATCATTTCATCAGTCACTTTAGCACTCAAATTAATTGTATTCGTATTCGCTTTAGTTGTTAATCCACCTGCCTTACCTATTACATTTAAAATACGATCTTGTGATGTCATATGATAGACACCTGGATGATTTACTTCCCCCTTAATATCAACTAATATATCTTGTTGTGTCATATTTTTTTGCTCTATTTCTACTAATTTTTTAGGTGTTATAATAGATATCGCTTCTGGTAATTTATTTTGTGTTTGTATTTGTTGAAATAACATCGTAATAGCACCTACTACGAGTAAACTTGTAATTAATAGTACTTTTCAATATTTTTGAATGATAAGTTTAACTAATTCCATTTTCATCCTCTCCTATTAATTATATACACTAACAAAATATTTTTTCTAAAAAAAGACTAGTATAAACTAGTCTTTTTGGCACACTATAAATAATCTTGCTGCATTAGTTTCTTGTTGTTGATTAATATCAAAATCATAGAAAACATGATTAATTGTAAACCCTACTTTTTCAAGTAAATCAATATAAGTTGCTGTATCATATGTTTGTTCTATATGTTGTTCTTCAATACGTTGATATAAATCATTGGCATACTGTTGATAAAAAATTAAATCATGAATAATTTTGCCATTATCTACTTCATCACAATACCAAATATAACTTACTTCACCATCATCATACTGATAAACTTCGTCTCTAGCAAATTGTTTAATTTGATTTAATGTATGCACATCAAACAAAAAAACACCGCCTGTTGTTAAATGCTGATACACTGCTTTAAATGTTGCAATTACTTCTTCTATAGTTAGTAAATAATTCAAAGAATCACATAAAATAGTAATATAGTCCACTTGATGACCTAAATTAAATTCAGACATGTTTTGTTGCATAAACGATACTGTTGGATTTTTTTGTTGCGCTTGCATCAACATATCTGATGAAAGATCAATGCCTATTTTATGGGTGATTTCAGGTAGATTGGCTAACATTAGGCCTGTTCCACAAGCAATATCACACCAAATAATTTCATCATTTTGTGGTTTAAAATGACGAATCAAACGATACCATTGTTGATACTGTTGTTCATCTTGTAAACTATCATAAAGATGACCTATTTGTTCATAAGACATTTATGCTAAAACCACCTTTGGTAAATCACGATATAATCTATCTAATTTGTAATAATCTCTTTCTTCTTTATGGAAAATATGAACAATTACATCACCTAAATCAACTAAAATCCAACGTGCATTATCAGCACCTTCAATATGATTGATCGCAAAACCTGCTTTTGTCACTTCATCCTTAATTTCTTTAGCAATTGCTTCTACTTGACGTTCAGTATTAGCTTCACAAATGATTGTATAATCTGTTAAAATACTGTAATTTGTCATATCGATGACCTCAATATCTAAAGCGTGTTTACTGTCTACAGCTTTATAAGCAATTGTTAATAATTCTTTAATTTCTTTTGTCATGTGTTCTCCTTAAAATTCCTTAAATTTATAATCATTGTATAGTTCAACCAAAGTTGGAAAAATCATTACTTCCTTACTAATTAAAAACTGTAATGTATTCAAACAAATTTGGTAAATTGCTTTATCTATATTATCAAAAGCAATATGAGCAACTTGTTGACAAGCTGCATGTGTACGACCGGGTTCAATATAATCTGCCACAAAAATAATTTTTTCAATATCTGACATACCTACACGACCAATCGTATGATAAGTAATTGCTAAAGCAATATCTTGATCTAGCAATTGATATTCTTGTGCTAATTTTGCAGCTGCAGCAGGACCATGTAAAACTTCACTACCATAGTCTAACAATCTCTTATCCATTTTCGCATGTTTTATATAATTACGCATCACTGCCTCATCTTCATATTTACAAATATCATGCAATATAGCTGCAATAGCAATTTTTTCTGGATTAACATCAAATTTTCTAGCTAATTTTAATGCTGTCTCTCGCACTCTTAAAGAATGTTCGAAACGATGCGTCGGTAAAAGTTGCTTAGCTAAATTTATCGCTTGTTGTTCTTTCATAAAGATGGTTCTCCTTAATATACTTTTCGCATTCATAAGGTAATAAAAAACTAATACTTTGTTGGTTAAAACATTTTTGGCGAATTAAAGTCGAACTCAATTCAATTAATGGCATCTTAATCAAATGTACTTGATTAGGTATTTTATCAGGAAGAGCTATATACGGACGTTGTACAGCCACAAAATCAATTAATTGTAATAATTCATCAATTCTATGCCACAAATGTAAATCAGTTAATCTATCACCACCAATAATAAAATAAAAATGTGTATCTGAATACATCTGTTTTAATTGTGTTACAGTGTCATATGTATAACTCATTTGTTCTTGTTTAATTTCTATATCAGTAATTTTTAACCATTCGACATTTTGAACTGCTAAATTTAAAATAGCTAGTCTTTGTTCACTTGTTGCATAAGGTTTATTCTCTTTTAATGGTGATTGAAACGAAGGAATTAACCAAATTTCATCTAAATTCAATTGTGTTTTCACTTCATTAGCAATCATTAAATGACCTTGGTGAATCGGATCAAAAGCACCACCATACAAACCTATTTTTTTAGACATTATGGTAACTCTATCTTTCTATATTTTTCTTGTGATGAGCGTTTATATAATACAATTGTTAAACCTATTAATTGTACTAACTCTGCTTTTGTTAAACGTGCTAATGTTTGCGAAATTTCATGTTTATCTTCTTCACAATTTTGTAAAATACTTACTTTAATTAGTTCTCTTTTTTCTAAGACTTCATTTACTTGTTGTACTAGATTTTCACTAATCGCACCTTTACCTATTTGTACTATTGGTGTTAAATGATGCGCTGTACTTCTTAAATAACGTTTTTGTTTACCTGTTAACATTTATTTCTCCTTTAATTTATTTTCTAATATTGTTATAACTGTATCTGTTGGCATAGATTGGCCTGTCCATAATTCAAAAGCTTTTGCACCTTGATAAACTAACATAGATAAACCATTAATTATCGTTGCACCTTGTCTTTGCGCCTGTTGTAAAAATGGTGTAATTAATGGGTTATATACTAAATCATAACAACAGGCTGTAGATGATATTGTCGTCAAATCAATTGGATAGTCTTGAGTATAGCCTGCTGTCCCTATTGGTGTTGTTTGAACAATTAGATCATATTCAGCTAAACTGTTAATTTCTTCAAATAATTTAAATGTAATAGGATAGTGACTAAAATCTTGTTGTCTAGCAAATTGTCGATTAATTAGTGTTATATCTTCTGCACCTTGATAAAATAAAGCCGCAACAACCGCTTTTGCAGCACCACCTGCACCTATAATTAAAATTTTCGAATGAATCTTATCAGCTTGATTAGCATGATATAAACCTTGCAAAAAACCATAACTATCCGTATTATAGCCTATTAATCTTTGATCCTTTTTTATAATTGTATTAACTGCACCTACTCGTTGCGCTGATTCATCTAATTCATCTAATAAAGTGATAATTTTTTCTTTATATGGAATAGTCACATTAACGCCAGATAAATTTTCAAAATATAATGGTAATTGTTTTAATTCTGTAGGTAATAACTCTATCCTACTGTATTGTGCTTCAATATTTAATGTTTTAAAAGCAAAATTATGCATTTCAGCTGATAAAGAATGACCTAAAGGATAGCCTATTAATCCATATTGTTTCATTTATATAATTGACTTTCTTGTAAAAACTTCTACACTCTTCGGTGCATGAACCGTTACTTGAATATTAGCTTCATTTACTGTTATCCAACCTAAACCAGAAATAACAATATCTGTCTTTCTATCTTTTATTGTCAATTGATGTGACACCATATCTTTGAAAAAAGTTATATCTTCTTCAAATGGTGGTGCTAATAACTGACCTAATTGTGTTGCATATAAATGTTCAGCTTTTTCTAATTTTGTACGATGAATATTTAAATCATTTGAAACATATACAGTAAATGCGTTTCTACCACCTTTTAAATAATCAAAACGGGTTAGACCACCAATAAATAATGTTTGTAATTCATTTAATTGATAAACACGTGGTTTAATTTCTTTCTTAGGAAACATTAGTTTTAAACTTTTATGTGTTAATAAATGTGCCATTTGATGTGATTGAATAACTCCCGGTGTATCAAAAATTGCACTACCATCATCTAATGGAATTTCAATTAAATCTAAAGTTGTGCCTGGAAAATGCGAAGTTGTAATCACATTTTTCTGACCTAAAGCTTCTTCAATAATACAATTAATAAACGTAGATTTACCTACATTGGTTGTTCCCACTACATAAACATTTTTATCCTCACGATAATGTTCAATAGCAGCCATTACTTCTTTAATGTGATGACGTTTCGTTGCTGAAATTAAATAGACATCATCTGGTTTCATGCCTAATTCTTTAGCCATCGTGTAAATCCATTGTTTAATTTTTTGCGCTTTAACTGATTTAGGTAATAAATCTACTTTATTAGCTACTAAAATGATTTTTTTATTACCCACAATGCGTTTTAATCCTGGAATCCAGCTACCATGAAAATCAAAAATATCAATTAAATTAACAATTAAGCCCTCTTCTTTAGATAAACTGTTTAACATAGCTAAGAAATCTTCACTTGTTAAATCAACATCTTGAATTTCATTATAATGTTTTAAACGAAAACAACGTTGACAAATAGGGTCACTATCATTTTCGATAGCTTTATCAATCGAAGCTTTCGGTGCATAACCAAGCGCTTTTTTATCAGTTATCTGTATTGGTACGCCACAACCAATACAATTAAAATGTTGTGTCATATTTTTCTCCTATTAAATAAATCTTTTAATTTGTTTTTCAATAAAACGATTACCTTTTGTGATTAAACCATCTGTTTTTTTAATTGGATTAACTAAAATATTGAATACATGTAATCTATTTGCACCTAAAATATCTGTTAATAATTGATCACCCACAATGCCAATTTCAGAAAGTGGTGCATTTAATTGTCGCATAGCTGTTAAAAAACCTGAATTCAAAGGTTTTTTGGCATTAGCAACAAAAGATATATCTAAAGTATCACAAAATACTGCTACACGTTGACTATTATTATTAGAAACAATAATTATTTCAATATTAGCTGCCTTCATCTCATTTAACCATTTTTTTATTTCTTTAGTCGGATAAATAACATCCCAGCCAACTAAAGTATTATCTAAGTCACATACTAATGCCGTTAAGCCATATTGGGCTAATAATTGTGGTGTAATATCATAAATTGAATTGACGCTTAGACTAGGTTTAAAATATTTTTTTAACACGATAAGGCTCCTTTTCATTAATATCATTTATATATTGTATCATGTTTTTACCGCGATAGATACTACCTAGTTTAGATAAAGTTAGCTAACTTTTCTCCCATTTTGATTGTGCCGTCACTAGTCATAAAATGCCATTCAATAGTTTGTGATTTAAATAATAACACAACAGTTGAACCGAATGAAAAATAACCTACTTCTTGTCCTTTTACCCACTCTGGCGATTCATAAGTTACTTCGATTGAATTTACATTTAAAGCACCAACGTCAATTTTAATATACTCGTGTTCGGTTTGTTTATCTTTTAATAATTGAATCAAACGATAATTCGTTTCTAAAATTTGTTCACCATAAGTATAACCTAATTCATTAACTGGATATGAAGCTTGCCCTAAAAAATATTCTTTTTCTAAATGAGCATCACTTAAAGCATGAATTCGATGATAATCAGCCGGACTTAAATATATCATCATATATTTACCGTGAACAAATTGTTGTGCTAAACTAGCATCACCTAATATTTCTGCAACTGAAAATGAATGACCTTTTACCATAATCGTTGAGGTTTCTGTAATATCTCCATAATCGCCAATTGTCCCATCTACTGGTGAAATTAAATCACTATTAGCTAAAGGACGTGTTTCAGGTTTCAATCGACGAATAAAAAACTCATGTAATGATTTAAATTCAGTGATCGGTTGCTCCACTTCACTCATATCTATATTAAATGTTTTTTGATATTGTGGAATAATTTTTCTACTCAAAGTACTTTTACTTACTTTTCTCAATGTATTAGCCATTAAAGGATGACTTAATGTTTTCAACATAGTTTTAACAACTTTTTTCTTCATAATAACTCCTTTTTTAAATATATCGACTATATATGATACTATCACTTTAAATTCTAATATGCTATAATAATACTATCATCTTACAGAAAGTAGGTTTATGATTTTGTTAAAATTTTCAACTAAAATACATGAAAACCTGGCTAACTCAATTACAATTTTAAATTTAATTTTTGGTTGCATTTCCATTATTTTATCAATTAATGCACAATTTAATTGGGCAATTGCATGCATTATTATCGCAGGTATTGCCGATAGATATGATGGTAAAGTAGCTAGAAAATTTCAAATTGATTCTGAACTTGGAAAACAATTAGATTCTATGGGCGATGTAATTAGTTTTGGTGTCGCACCAGCATTATGCATTTACTTATCACAATTTTTACCAATTAATGATCCTATCGTATATTTATATGGTTTAATTACTGTTTTTTATATGGTATGCGGTGCATTTAGACTTGCACGTTACAACATTATTGGTACAACTGATGGTAATTTTACTGGTGTACCTATTACAGCATGTGGTGTTTTACTTACATTTTTCTTAATCGCACGCCAATTTATTACACCATTTAATTTTGCAATGATCATGATTTTATTAGGTTATTTAATGATTAGCCGTATTAAAATAAAAAAATTCTAATACAATACTAGCCAGCTTTTTTTTCAGCTGGCTAGTATTTTTACTATCACTTTAATGATACTTATATTAAATTTTTTCTACTAAAGCATTAACAACTTGAGAAGAATGCTTAGCAGCTATTGGTAAAAATTCATCAAATGACATTTCGGATTCATGATTAGCTAAATCACTAATTGCTCTTGTAATAATAAAGGGTGTTTTAAATTGATGACAAGTTTGTGCAATCGCTGTCGCTTCCATATCAATTGCTAATACACCCGGTAAAATGTCTTTAATATGATTTTTCATTTCATTTGTCGCGATAAATGAATCACCTGTTGCAATTTGACCAATTAAATAATGATGATTAAATTGTGACATAACTTGCTTACATTGCTCAATTAATTGTAAATCACAAGCATAATATTCAGGCATTTGAGGTATTTGTCCTATTTGATAACCAAATGCTGTAGCATCAGCATCATGATAAATACAATTATTAGCTATGACGACATCACCTATAGCAAGTTTTGTATCAATACCGCCAGCAGATCCAGTATTAATTACATGAGAAATATTAAATGTTGATAATACAATCGTTGTTGCAATAGCAGCATTCACTTTTCCTATACCACTTTGTAATAAAACAACTTCTTGTCCTGCTAATTGTCCACGATATAATTTAATATGTGCTATTGTTTGCTCTTCTTTATGCTGTAATTGTTCTTTTAAAATTTCGATTTCTTGTGCCATTGCACCGATAATTGCAATCATATTATGTCCTTTCTACATAAAAAGATTGGGATAACCCAATCTTAATTTACTGATAGAATTTCAATTTCCATTTTATCTTCTGGGCCTGTTGGTAATGATACAAATGCTTTATCACCCACATTACGTCCTAATAAAGCTTGTGCAATAGGCGATTCATTTGAAATTTTAAATTCAAATGGATTTGCTTCAGCACTTCCGACAATTTTGTATGTTTCAGGTTCACCATTCGGTAATTCTCTGAATGTTACTTCAGCCCCTAAATTAATACGACTATCATCTTCATTATGTTGAATAATTTTTGCATAACGAATCATTTCTTCCATTTCTAGAATTTTTTGTTCGATAAAACCTTGTTCATCTTTTGCTGCATCATACTCAGAGTTCTCAGATAAATCCCCAAAACTACGTGCAACTTTAATTTTTTCAATAACTTCTGGACGTCTAACTTTTATATAATGTTCTAAATCTTGTTGTAGTTTTTCGTACCCTTCTTGGGTCATTTGATATTCTTTTTGTGCCATATTTTCCACCTTTTTCTCTTGTAGTTATCTTTATTATATAGTTATTCTTTTGATTTTGCTACAATTGATTTTATTTTTGTAATAATTAAATCAATTGCGACATGATTACTGCCACCTTCTGGAATAATAATATCAGCATAACGTTTAGTTGGTTCAATAAATTGCATATGCATAGGTCTAACAACTTCTAAATATTGATTAATGACAGATTCCATTGTTCGATTACGTTCTTTAATATCACGCTGCAAACGACGTAAAATACGTAAATCAGCATCAGTATCTACATAAATTTTAACATCCATTAAATCTCTTAATAAAGGATTTTCTAGTGCAAATATGCCTTCAATAATAATGACATCTTGAGGTGACATTGGTATTGTCTTATTTGAACGTGTATGTTGTTTATAATCATAAGTAGGTAATTCTACCTTTTGACCTGCTAACAATTGATATAAATGATCAGTTAATAAATCATTATCAAAAGCTAATGGATGATCGTAGTTAGTTGTTAATCGTTCTTCAAAAGTCATATCACTCTGATCTTTATAATAATAATCTTGTTCGATTAAAGCAACTGAGTGGCCTTCAAATGCAGCCATTATTTTTTGAGTGACACTCGTTTTACCCGAACCTGATCCTCCAGCAATACCAATAATTGTAGGCTTATTCATCATGATTACATTTCCTTTCTCATCATATTCATTGGATAAACACGTTGTGGTACTTTAAATCTAACCACCTGTAATGGATGACGTGCGGCATCAAGTTCTTGTCCATCTTCATCATAAATTTTATCAATAACCATTCTAAAATTTTGTTCTAATTCTGGACCAAAAAACTCTACTTCTTGACCTGGTTTAAAATGATTACGTTGTTGTAATGTCACAATACCAGTTGCTTCATTGTAGTCTAAAACTAAACCAATAAAGTCATAATTTGTTTTCTTGCCACCTTCTTTACCAAACATCTGTTCTTTATAACTTGGTATACCTTCAAAGAAAGCTGGGGCAGTATCACGATTAGCACATTTATGCAATTCATTTAACCACTCTGATTTTATAATAAAATTATCTGGATTTTCACAATAAGCATCAATTACTTTACGATAAACCGATGTTACAGTTGCAACATAATGAATTGATTTCATACGTCCTTCAACTTTTAATGAATCAATACCCAGTTCAATCATTTTAGGAATAGATTGAATTAAATTTAAATCTTTAGGACTCATTGCAAATGGTGTTGCATGTTCTTCAAATACTGGTTGTTGATCATCAACCTCTACTTCTTCTAATAATTGATAATCCCAACGGCAAGATTGACAACATCCCCCACGATTCGAATCACGTGCTGTCATATGATTACTTAATGTACAACGACCTGAATAAGCAATACACATAGCACCATGAATAAATTGTTCAATTTCAATATCAGTATTATTTTTAATTTCTTGAATTTCATCAGCACCGGTTTCACGTGCTAATACAACACGATCTAAACCTTCATCTTGCCAAAATTTGACCGCTTTCCAATTAGTTAGTGATTGTTGCGTACTTAAGTGAATTTCTAATTTTGGCGCAACACGTTTACAAGTTTCAATAATTAAGGGATCTGCAACAATAATTCCTGTTGCCCCTGTACCTTCTAATTTTTTTAAGTAATCTTCTAATCCTACCATATTTTCATTATGTGCATAAATATTTGTTGTAATATATAATTTTGTGCCATATTTAGCTGCAAACTGTGCACCTTCTGTAATTTCTTCGATAGTAAAATTATCTGCATTTGAACGCAAACCGAATTCTTGACCACCTAGAAAAATAGCATCAGCACCGTAATGTGCCGCAATTTTTAATTTTTCTAAATTCCCTGCTGGGATTAATAGTTCAGGTTTTTTAGTAATTACTCTTTTACCATCAATAATTTGTGAAATTTTATCTTTAACTAGTGTACTCATATTACCTCCTAATACATTGTTGCTTTAAAGAAGAAACCTGTATCTAATGGACGAAGTTCAGGTTGTAAGACTTCAATATCTGCATACCATTCATACTTTTCATCTTCAAATGCTTCAGGATCTTCATAGTATGTATCAATAGCTTGACGATAAATATCTGTCACAGCTGTAATATAACTTTGTGAATGTAAAATACCATCTATTTTAAAACTATCAATATTTGCTTCGAACAAAGGTTCAAGTTCTTCAATACCACATAAATCTGCTGGACTCATAATATGTGTACCATTAACATCTTCAAAAATAGGATAACGATTATCACGTTCATTATCGAATAACACTAAGTTATCTGTATTCTCATAGCGTTCTATTAGCATCGCCTTATCTTGATACATAAAATAATTACCTAACAATTTACGTTTTGATTGAAACATACATAACATGCCATGCACTTGCACTTCAATCTCAACATTAGCATTTTCTTTAATTTCAACAATTTCTTCTAAAGTTAATTCTTTAGCTAATACAGCACGAGTGGCACCTTTTTGTCCCCAATAATTACATACAAAATAGTTTGTTCCTGTTGTATGTGTATCCCACTGTAAAGGTATATCAATACCAAGTTCTCTAACAATTGTAATAACTGCTGGGTCCCCAAAGACTAAAGCATCGACTTTAATTTCATAGCAAAATTCAATATAATTTTGTAAATCAGTTAAACTTTCATTATGAAATAAAGCATTGACAGCTACATAAACTTTTTTATTGGCTGCATGTGCTAATTGCACTGCAGTTGCTACTTCTTGGCGAGTAAATTGACCTGCTAAGCGCAAACCAAATTGTTGTTCACCGATAATAAAAGCATCGGCACCTACTTCGATTAATTCTTCTATATGTTGAAGAGATTTAGGTGTGACTAATAATTCTGGTTTCATAAATTCTCCTCTATTTCTTTCTTGGGACACTAATTGCTACACCGTCACCAATTGGTATAATCACAGTATCATAATTTGAATGCTGCATTAACCATTCATTAAATTTTTGTATCTTTCGTACCATCTGTTTAACATTACGTGAACGCACAACAGAAATATCCGCAACAAAATCTTTATATAACACATTATCTGTAATAATCATTACATCTTTACTAAATAATGGTTCGTACAATTCAAAAAATTTTTTAGACTGACTTTTGGCCGCATCAATAAAAACACAATCAAATTCACCATATTGCTGTACTTTGTCAAATGATTCTAACGCATCTTCTAAAATTGGTACAATATGATGTTTAAATGGTGCTTGTTGTAAATTAATAAGCGCTTGCTGATATCTTTCTTCATCTCGTTCAATCGTTACAATTTGACAATGAGGTAAAACTGACGTCATTTGTAAAGCTGAGTAACCAATGGCAGTCCCTATTTCTAAAATTTTCTTAGGTTGTTTTAATCTTAACCATTGTAAAACCATTGCCAAACTTGCTTTATCCATAATAGGTACACTGTGCACACGTGCATAATTTTCTATCTCTTTAAAAAAAGTATCACTTTCTGGCAATAAAGATTTTATATACTGTTCATTGACTGTCATTATACTTTCCCTTCTAAGATAATTTATATCTTATCTATTTTAGCATATTTGTTTGAATTTTTCATTAAAAATTCTATGCATAACTGACAAAATAATCATATGTAAAACCTAGTCTTACAATGTAAGTCCTAGGTTTTTCTTCATTCTTTTTGTATTGATGCTAGTATTAATTTCTTCAATATTGGCATTAATACTGCGGGTAAATTTTCTACCCCTTCTATAAAAATCGCATGATTTCCGTAAATATTCGTCATTGTTTGTTGTTCTGCTTCTGTAATTTCTGTTTGACTTAAGTAAATATTCAAAACATAAATACCGCGTCGTTGTGCTTCAATGACCGCTTCATAAGTATCTAAAATACCATTAGCTTCATAATCAAAGGCTGCTGGCTCACCATCACTAAACACTAATAAAAATTTTTGTTGTTCTGGTCTTTTCATTAATTGTTCTGTCGCAATTCTTAAAGCATAACCATCACGATTATCTTCCATAGGTTGTAACAATGTGATATTATAACCACTATTTGATGATAAACTTTGTTGATAAGGTACGACATTTAAGAAATGATTCGGTTGTGACGTCGTTGTCACTTCAAAAGCATCTTCATAAAACCCAATAATTTCGTGACGTATCATCAATGATTTTAAAGATTCATGAAATAATACAATGCCTTTTTTAGTTTCTTCCATTTTATCAGACATTGAAGCTGAATTATCTACAAGTAATAAAAATGTTGCATCTATTTCTTGTGATTGATTTTTCTTTTTATAAAACACTTTAGGAAAATCATCAGTAAATAATGGAATTAATTGTTTTTGTAAACGCCCTTTTAATAAATTATGATAACGATCTTGTTCTTTATGTTGTAAAGTTTTATTAATCATTTTAACTAATTTATTACTATAACCTTGAGTTGCTTTTACATCTCGTTGATATGTTAAAATATCTATTTTAGTATTATCAACTTCATCCCAGATTGTATACGCATGTCGATTTGCAAAACCATATTTCATTTTGCCACCATCGACTTGGCTTCCTTCATGGTCATCATCTTGTGTAGATGTCTGACTACGTCCTTTACCTTCTACAAATCCCGTTACTTCATCAGACTCATCACCTTCACGTGCTTGATCGGCTTTAACAAAAGCATTACTGCCATGATCAATGTCAGCTTGCATGTAAGCGCCATCTGTTTTAGCACTCTTTCTTTGACGTATACCTACTTGTTCTTCTTGTGCTTCCGCTTGTTTATTACTATCATGACCTGTTAAAACAGTTTGACTATCACGACGTAATAGATCATCTATTGTCCAATCTTCATTTACCTTTTCATAAGCTAATTGTGGTAAATAAAAATAATCATTTAACATATCTGCTGATAAGCGTTCAGATAACAAATAAACAATACTTAATGTTAAGTCCACACTATCTTCTGTAGATTTATTGTCATATAAACTATTTAGTTTATGGTAAATCATAGACATCACTTCATCTAAAGTTGTATTAAATTGAGGTACATCATAGAAATTATCTGTTAATACTGCAATCGCAATTTCAATCAAAACTAAATCTGTCCATGTTGTTTTTGTACGATAAACTTCTCTCTGAGATTGAAAAAACTCTAAATAAGTTTGACGACGTATTTTAAAAGCTTTTTTAGTCCCTTTACGATGTTGTTGTACTAGCTCAATCAAACGATGATTTTCTAACAATACGAATAATTGTATCGCAAATCTAGATAATTGTGATAATGCTTTAACTTCTATTATAAATTCTTTAATTGTTTTAATATCACTATGATATAAAGTACCTAATGTTGTTAAAAAAATGTCTGATTTTAGTCCTAATCTTTCAATATGTCTTTCACGATGTTTCCAAAAATGACTAATACTCACCGTACTTGATTCAAAATCAAAATAAGTAAACTTTTTAAAATCCACTTTAACTTCAGCATTATCACATAATGTTTTAGCTAAATCAGTCATTTCCATTAATAAAAAACTATCTATTCTCTCATCATTAAATGCAATCCACTTCATGTTATTGCACCCCTCTACTAATGTTTGATTAAAGGTTTAATCTCTTTAAATTTATTGGCAACCGTATCAATTTTAGTTGAATTACCTACAACACAATAGGCATCAACTTGTAAACAAGCTTGAACTAATTCTGCCAAGTCACGAATTTTTTGTGAAGTACAATCTAAAACTTCATTACGCTCTTGCTGTAACTCTTCTACTGTACGATTAATTAAATAACGATTAAATGCTACACGTCCTTTAGTTGACACACTCATTGGACTATCCAATTCACTCACTGTACCAATGATATATTTTGTCATTTGACGTTCATTAATATCAAATGTTTGAATATATTCAACTAATTGACTATAACTGGTTAATGTTTCATCAATATTAGGGTCTCGATATGAAGCTAAAGCAAACAGACCATTACGATTACTCACATTAAACGCACCATAAGCACCACCCTGTACTCGAATAGTTTGCCATAAATAATCATAACTTAAAATAGTTTTTAATACTTTTAACGCACCAGTATAATTAAAACCTAATTCTTTAAAATTACCACCTTGCGCAACATAGTTAACCTCTTCATTAGCGACAAAAGCTTCATTTGAAATTTGATATTTAGGTTGTAATTCTTGATATGAGTCATTCTCTAAATGTAATTGAGCTAAATAAGTTGGCATTAATGTTTGTACTTGCTGATAAGTTGCTTGATTGCCTGTTACACCAATAATCAATTGATGTGGCGTGACTAATTTACGCATTACACCTGTCAATCTTGCTAGTAATTGATCATAATTTTCTTCGAAACTATTTAATGTATCAACTAAAAATTGATAATAACTATATCCTTGTAATAAATCAGCAATTTTACCTTGAGAAGATACATAACTTGATAAACGCTGTATGGCTACCATATGTCCAGAACGATTAAATTGCATTTCATAACGAGATTTCAATATCAATAAACGTTCATAAATTTTAGATTTATTATCAAAATTAGTATGTAATAAAATTTCAAAAATTAATGCTACTAATTCTGGTAACTTACTTTCTAATGCTTTACCTTCTACTATAAATTTTAGATTATTATCTTTATCACTTAAAATAGAAAAATCATAATTAATACCGCCCACTTGTTTATTTAAAGCAATAATTAATTGATCAATTGTATAATTATCTGTTTCTAAATATGCTAATAATGACATTGCTAATGTAGCATAGGGTAAATCTTCTAATGTTAATGTATTCGCATCAAAATAATATCGTACATAGCTAATACCTGAAGTCGGACCTTCATAATGTAAATATTTTGCCTCATGATCTTTCACAGTAATTGCTAACTCTTCAACATTTCTATCTAAGTCTTGTAAAGTTAATAAAGGTATTTTAGCTAAATCTTCTTCATTGTCTTCTCTATTTTGCTCTTCTAATAAACGTTGTGTCGTCATAACCATATCATCTAATTGTTCTTCAGACAACTGTGCTTTATAGGCTTGTAACTGTTGATGTAATTCTTGTTCTTTTTGTTCAATCAAATTAACTTTCGGTACTAATGTCAAAGTAATTTGATGTTGATTATTTAATAAATATTGTTCAATTAATGATTCAAAATAACCTTCTTGGCTCAATTGACGTAATTCTTTAAACAAAGGTTCGATTTTAAAACGTTCAAAAGGTGAAACATCATATAACCATGTGCTTAAAGCACTAACTGCATAAATAACACCTTTTGGATAACCTTCTTGATTAGCTGATTCACGTAAATTAAATTCAGCACGATTAATTTTCGCTTCAATAAGCTCTAAATCTAAACCTTGTTCTACAATATTTTGTAAAGTAGTTATGACTAATGTGTTAAATGTTTCAATATTTTCTTGTGAAATATGTTTAGCAGTAATTGAAAAAACACCGTGTTTCATTGACATATCTTCAAAACCACCAAAAATATCTTCAGATAATTTAGATTCTAACAATGCTTTTTTTAATGGTGACGATTGATCAGCAAATAATACATCCGATAAAATTAATAAACTCCAGTATTTCATATTATCTGTAACATTATTTATAGCATAGCTCATATTAAAATAAAATTTATTATCTGTCTGTTCTTCTTCAGCTACAGAATAATACAATGTACGATTTTCAATTGTGTCTAATTGTCTTTGATCATATTCAATCGATGCCATATGTTGCATGTCAAATTGGTCTAAAACTTTGTCTAAACGTGATAATTGTTCATTAATATTTAAATCACCGTACATAAAAACATACGCATTACTTGGATGATAATAAGTTTGATGAAAATCTAAGAACTTTTGTTGTGTTAGTGTTGGAATACTTACTGGATCACCACCTGATTCATGTCGATAAATTGTATCGGGAAACAGTGCAGACTCGATATTTCTAAAAAGTATCGTTTCAGGACCTGACAACGCACCTTTCATTTCATTATAAACAACACCTTTGTAAATCAGGTCATCTTCTTTATTTTCAAGATGATAATGCCAACCTTCTTGCATTAATGTTGTCTCTTTATCATAAAAATTAGGAAAAAATACCGCATCTAAATAAACATCCATTAAATTATTAAAATCTTTATGATTGCGAGATGCGACTGGATACATTGTTTTATCAGAAAATGTCATAGCATTTAAAAAAGTATTTAATGAGCCTTTAGCTAATTCAACAAAAGGCTCTTTTGATGGATAATTTTTAGAACCACATAACACAGAATGTTCTATAATATGTGCAATACCATTATCATTATATGGTGGTGTTGAAAAGTTAATTGAAAATGTCTTATTATCATCTTTATTTAACATAAAAACAATTTTAGCTGCCGTTTTCTTATGTTCAAATAAATAACCTTCACTATTAACATCTGGCAGTAATTGTTGATCTATTAATTGAAATGCTTCATTATATGTCATTAAATTTCCTCCTCAAACCAGGTGTCCATAATATTATAGACTGCTTGTTGTTCGCGTTCATCTTCTAATTTATCAATAATAGCACGCTGAATAGCACGTGTTACTGGCATTTTTGTTGCCAAATCACAAGCATCTAAAATAGCTCTAATACTTGCTGCATCTTCTGAAATTTGACCATTTTTCACTTGAATTCGAATATCATTTGTCAATTTGATCATCGTATCAATGATGTGTTCATCTTGAAGTTGCGATTGTTGTTGAATAATGTTCTTTAAAACTTGACCTTCTGCATAATCCACATGTAAAACAACAAAACGATTTTTAAAAGCTTCATTCATTGGCAATGTACCAATATAACCTTCATTAATGGCAGCTATAACATTAAAACCTGGTTGCGCCACAATAACTTCGCCAGTATAAGGATTCGTTAATCGACGACGATAATCCAACACACTATTTAAAATAGGTAAAGTTTCTGCTTTCGCCATATTAATTTCATCTATGTACAATAGATGTCCTTCTTTCATTGCCTTAATCACAGGACCATCAACAAATACAATTTGTTGCTTACCTTGTTCATCATATTCAATTGTTTTAAATCCTAAAATACTTTCGGCATCTAAATCAACTGAACAGTTAATACTGTACATAGGTTGCTTTAAATATTCACTTAAAGATTCTGCCAATTTTGTTTTACCCGAACCTGTTGGTCCTTTTAATAATAAATTTTTATGCATATCCATAATAATTTTCGCATCATTTAATGTATGTGCATCTGCACTTAAATATGTAGTTATTGTCATATTATCACCCACTATATTTTAGACTTATAAAAGCTTCTATTTTCTAAAGGAAAAATTCTTTCACTAAATTCACCTGGTTCTACTGTCGCTAAATTTTTATCAAACATCATCATACGTGCATCAATATTATCAATAAAATGAATCATCTCAGCTTCAGGAATTAATGGTAATTTTGGTGAACCATATTCTAATTTCCCATGATGTGCCAATATCATATGACGCAATAAAATAACTTCTTCTTGCTCAACATCAATGTTTAACTCTCTTGCTGCTTGTGCAATTTCATCAGACATAATAACAATATGTCCTAATAAATTTCCTTCTACTGTATACGTTGTATTTACTGGCCCCGATAGTTCTTTCACTTTCCCTAAATCGTGTAAAATAATGGCACTATACAATAATGACTTATTCAATGATGGATAAATTGTCACTAATGCTTCTGCTACTTTTAACATTGTTGTAGAGTGATAAGCTAGTCCACTGAAAAAATCATGATGATTCGTCATTGCAGCTGGAAATTGAAAAAATTCTTTTTGATATTTTTTTATAAGATGATACGTCAAATCATGTAAAACTTGATTGTCAATTTGTTGCATATAAGATTTTAAAGTTTGGCCCATATCTTGCACAGATACTGGTGCCACCTGCATAAACTGTTCAGCCGTAACATTATCTTCTTCTTGAGACAAACGATAAGATACAATTTTCATTTGCAATTTACCACGATAATCGATTACATCACCTTGCACTTTAATAATATTACCACTAACTAATTGTAATTTATCTTTTTCTTGTACTTCCCAAAGTTTTGCTTCTATGTCGCCACTTTTATCACGAAATTGAATCGTCATATAGTTTTTGCCTTGATTTGTAACACCTATTTGAATTTTATTAATAAATAAAAAGTGATCTACTTTACTACCCGCTTTAAAATTTTTAATATTTTCCATAAGCCCTCCTTATTTATCGTATAATTGATTTAATTTGTTAATTTTTTTATTAATAATGTCTTTGTAACTTTCATTGTATGATTTCGGATCTTTTGGATTAGCGAAATTATCAATCTTTTTAGTTAATGGATGAATTAATTTACTTGATGCACCACAACCCAATCCAATAATTGTTTGTACTTCTTCCATAATTAAAATATTATATAAACTTGCCATTTTTTCTTTAGCATATCCAATATTTTCTAAATTACCTAAAATATTTTTCTGACGATATAAATAATAAGGGTAATAATGATGCTGTTCGGCAAATTGACGAGATAATGACATCATATACTGCACCTCTTCGCGAGAAGCAACAGGATATTTTTGTTTGTTTTTTGTCATCATAGACGCACGTTTGAAACTTAACGTATGTACTGTTAAACTTTCTGGCATTAATTGCTTAATTTGTTCTAAAGAATGTTGTAAGTGTGTTCTATTTTCTCCAGGTAGCCCTACAATTAAATCCATATTTCTATTATTCATATGATATTGACTAGCTAATTTAAATTTATTAATAGTTTCTTCTACTGTATGATGACGTCCAATAGCTTTCAAAGTTGCATCAGTAAAACTCTGTGGGTTAACACTAATACGATCAATACCATATTTATTTAAAACTAATAACTTATCTACTGTAATTGTATCTGGTCTACCTGCTTCAACCGTCACCTCACGCACTTTAGCCATTGGAATATATTGATAAACCGTTTCATAAAGTGCATCCATTTGCTCAGCTGTAATTGCCGTTGGCGTCCCACCACCAAAATAAATTGTCGTAACAGCAATATTATGTTTTGTTAACCATTGACCTATTGTTTTAATTTCTTCATGTAAACCTACTAAAAAATCAGGCACTCGTAATTTTTCAGTTTTAATAGAATAGGCAGGAAACGTACAATAAGCACATTTTGTAGGACAAAATGGAATCCCAATATAAATACTTACCTCATTTTGCAAATGAAATAAATCAGGTAATACTTTATATTGTTCCGTCACAACTTGTTGTAATAATTTTAATTTTTGTGGATGAAGTAAATATTGTTCAGCCAATTGTTGATGAATCTGTTGATGTGTTAAACCTTGTTGCAATAATTTATGATAGAGCTTAGTCGGGCGAATTCCAGTTAAAATCCCCCATTCTTGCACAATGCCAGTATACTGTGTTAATGCAGTGATTAATAATCGACTAATCGCATGTTTTTTTGTTTTTCTTTGTGCATCTTCTGACAAACCTTCTAATTGAACATCATTATTATAAGTATAACTATTACTTTGTTCATCTATCAGAATTAGTTGAAATTGACATTTATCAAGATGAGATTTTTCCGTGAAATTTAACGCTAAATAAGAAGAAGGCTGATGATCAAAAAAGACATCAGCATCCTCAAAATACAAATTAATAATATTAGTAATAGTTAAACGATAAATTTCTTTATTTAATCCCTTAACAACAAAATTATTTGTATTATTTTTCATTATATAATTCTTCTAAAGGTTTCATTACAATTTGATTTATTTCTTGAATTAATGTATTTAACCTTTGCTCTGCTTGCATTAATTGACTTACTTTGTCATTTGCCAATGCTTCTTCTTGTAATTGTTGAGCTTCTGATTTTTCTTCTTCAGTTAACTCTTCTCCTGCTTGCATTTTATTATAAAAATTCATTTGGAAATTTCTAAACTTCTCCAATAATGTTTTTGCGGCAGCGTCCTCTTCCACATGTTTAAATGTATCTTTTAAAGAAGCATACTCCTCTGTTTTTCTTAATGCACTTTCTAAATTATTAGCATAATCATAAATATTGATTGACATATAAAATTCCTCCTAGTTTTATAATTATATTATACCTTAAATTAATAATATTGGCTAGTTTACTGAATGAATTAATTGCGATGTAGACTATTTTTTTGATTGAGCATTAAAAA